>JAQTRJ010000352.1 GCA_028711875.1 bacterium
CCGCAACATCGGCGGCATCCATAACAATCTCCAAGTGGGCGCCGCCGCCGGGCAACGGCTTCAGGCGATCTTCGACGAGCCTACAGAGACAATGGACGCGGGGCGCGTCACGGCCGCGACACTGCACGAAAGTATCGAGTTCGATCACGTCTTTTTCCGCTACGACACCTCGCTCGACTGGGTGCTGCGGGACATATCGCTGACCATCCGTCGTCATGAACGCGTCGCGCTGGTCGGACGCAGCGGCAGCGGCAAGAGCACGCTGGCGAATTTGATTCCGCGCTTTTATGACATTCAGCGAGGACGAATTCTGTGGGACGGAGTACCACTCGCCGATCTGACGCTGCGCTCGCTGCGCGCCATGGTGAGCACAGTCAGTCAGGACGTATTTCTGTTTAATGAAACCGTTCGCTACAACATCACCTACGGATTGGACAGCGTGACTGAGGAGCGGCTGCTTGACGTTCTGGCGCGCGCGCAGGCGCAGTTCGTCTTCGATCTTCCGCTCGGCGTGGAGACGATCATCGGCGAGCGCGGACTCGCCCTCTCCGGCGGCCAGCGGCAGCGCTTGGCCATCGCCCGCGCGCTGCTGCGCAATGCGCCGATACTCATTTTCGACGAAGCGACCTCGGCGCTTGACACCGAATCCGAACGGCTGATTCAGCACGCGCTCGACGAACTCTTCCGCGAGCGAACCGTGATTATCATCGCCCATCGCCTGAGCAGCATCCGCTTCGCCGACCGCGTCGTGCTGCTCGACGCCGGGAAAATCTCCGCCATCGGAAGCCACGACGAACTGCTGGCGACAAGTCCGCTCTACGCGAATCTCATGGCGCACATCGAGCAGGAGCGCTCCGGCGCGTGAGACTCGTGCTGGTGAATTCCGCCTGGCCGCAGGGCTGGGGCGGCGGCGAGAAGTGGACGGTGGAGACCGCCGCGTGGCTGCGCGATCAGGGACATGACGTCCACGTCGTCGCCCGCCCGCGTTCGCGGCTCATTGCGGCGGCCCGCGCACGAAAGATCCCGTGCACGGAGACGATTTTTGGCGGCGATTTCGATCCGTTGGCGATTCGGCGCGCCCGGCGGATTCTGCGTTCAACACGCGCCGAGCTGGCCGTCGTCAATTTCAACAAGGAAGCCTGGCACTTCGGTTTCGCCGGAAAACTGCTCGGCGTTCCGGTTGTAGCGCGTCACGGATTTCCGCTTTTCAAACGGAGATCTTCTCATCGCTTCCTCGCGCGCTATCTGATCACGCGGCTGGTCGTCAACGCCGCTTCGATTCGCGACGGCTACTCCGCTCTGGGAATCGCGACGCGATCCGTGGACGTGATCCTCAACGGCGTACAGCCGGTCGAGCCGATTCGCGGCGAGCTGCGGCGGCGATACTCCATTCCCGAAGACGCTCCGCTGCTCGTTGCGGCCGGGCGACTTGAATCGCAGAAACGGTTCGACCGTCTGATTGAAATCGCGTCGCGTCTGCGAGGGGACTGTCCCGACTTGCGCGTGCTGATTTTCGGAGAAGGCCCGTTGCGCTCTGCTCTGGAGAAGCACATCGCCGATCTTGCACTGCAGAAGCCGCTTGTCCTCGCGGGATTCGTCGCCGATTTACCGCACATCATCTGCGACGCCGATCTCTTCGCGCTGACCTCCGACGACGAAGGCAGTCCCAATGCGCTGCTCGAAGCGATGGCAGCGGGCGTGGACTGCGTGGCGTTCGACGTTGGTTCTGTCGCGGATATTTTCGGCTCCGAGTTCCGGGCGAATTTGATTTCTCCCGAGGACATTGACGCGATGGCAGCGCGTCTTCAGCTCCTGCTCCGCGACGCCGACCGGCGCTCGGCCGAGGGAAACCGAATGCGAGAGCGCGTCCGCTCGCACTTCAGTCACGAGGAATCCATGCGGCAATTCGAGCAGTTGTATCTCGACATCATCGCGCGTCCTTCATGAGTCATTCGTCCCGAAAATCCGTCTACGAAACTTTAGTTGCCACTTCGCTGGTGCTGCTCATGGCCGGCGCGGCATGGGGGCCGTTTCTCGCCCGAGCATGGATGCTGCCGTTTTTGGAGCGTCCTCTGCTTTTCGTAACCGCCGCGATCGCGCTTCTGTCCTTGGGACTTCTCGCCGACGCGGCGGAGCGTTTGCTCGGCGGCAGCCGCGGGATTTACGTCGCCGCCGCGTTCTGTTCGCTTCCCGCCACCGGGATGATCACCGCCGCACCCGGCTCGCTCGCCGTCGCCGGCGCGATGCTCATCACCGCCCTCGCCATCTGGTTGGCTGCGCGCGCCACGGGCGACAACCGGGCTTATTTTCTCTTCATGCTGGCGGCGCTCCTTCTGTTCGCGGGGCACGTATACGGATTTTTCGCGGGAATTCTCGGCGTCATTTTTGCCGCCGCGCTCGCTGCGCGCCAGGGCGGCAAGCGAACGTTGACGATGCTGCTGCTGGTGCTGGCGCTTATCGCGGGACTGCTCACCAATGCCACGGCGAACCTCGGCGTTCCTACGCTGAACGCCGTGTTTGCGCCCGAGTGGGAAACGCCGGTCGTGCGCTGGCTGCCGTGGCTGCCGTGGCTGCTCTGGATCGTTCCGGCGCTGTGGCTGCGAATCGCGCGAAAGCC
>JAQTRJ010000353.1 GCA_028711875.1 bacterium
ATCGCGATGCAATTCCTTGTAACTGGTCACGCTCCACACGTCGGCCTGAACTCCAAATCTCTCCGCGAGCAACTCCTGCGCCTTCACCGCTTCGTTTAAAATCGCTCCGCTGCCGAGCAGATGCAGATGAACCTTCGCGCTCTTTTCCGCTCCCCGCAAACGATAGATGCCGCGCAGAATCCCTTCTTCCACTCCCGCGGGCATCGGCGGTTGCGCATAATTCTCGTTCATCAGCGTGATGTAATAAAAAACATTCTCCTGTTTCGCATACATCCGCTCGATTCCGTCGCGCAGGATCACCGCCAGTTCATAGGCATAAGCCGGATCGTACGCGCGCAAATTCGGTATGGGATAGGCGAGCACATGGCTGTTCCCGTCCTGATGCTGCAAGCCTTCCCCCGCCAGCGTCGTGCGTCCCGCCGTTCCGCCCAGCAGAAATCCGCGCGCCTGCATATCGCCCGCCGCCCACGCGAGATCGCCCATTCGCTGCAAGCCGAACATGGAATAGAAAATGTAGAACGGGATCGCCGGCACGCCGTGGCTCGCATAGGCCGTTCCCGCCGCGATGAACGATGCCATCGAACCGGCCTCGGTGATTCCTTCCTCGATGATTTGCCCGTCGGTCGCTTCGCGATAATAGAGCAGATTCTCGCGGTCCACCGGTTCGTAGCGCTGGCCGACGTGCGAATAGATTCCGAACTGCCGGAACAACGATTCCATGCCGAACGTGCGCGCTTCGTCGGGCACAATCGGCACGATCAGTTTGCCGAGCGTCTCGTCGCGCAGCAGCTTGGCGAGGATCTTCACGAACACCATCGTCGTCGAGACTTCGCGGCTGTCCGTTCCCGCGCGGAATTCGTCGAACAGGTCATCGCTCGACGTGGACACGCTCGGACTCGAAATCACGCGCCGCGGCACCGGCCCGCCGAGTGCGGCTCGGCGCTCGCGGAGATACTGAATCTCCGCGCTGTTCTCCGGCGGACGATAGTAGGGAACCTCTGCGAGCTTCTCTTCGGGAATCGGAATGCGAAACCGCTCGGCAAATTCCTTCACCGCCCGCGTGTCCATCTTCTTCTGCGAATGCGTGATGTTGCGCGCTTCCGCCACGTCGCCGAGACCGTAGCCCTTGATCGTCTTGGCCAGAATCACCGTCGGGCTTCCCGCGTGCTCCACCGCCGCCTTGTACGCGGCAAACACTTTCTCCGGATCGTGCCCGCCCCGCCGCAGCCGTCGGATGTCCTCGTCCGAAAGATGCTCCACGAGTTTAAGCAAGTTTTCGTTGGTACCGAAAAAATGCTCGCGTGTGTAACTGCCCGGTTCCACCGTATATTTCTGATAATCCCCGTCCACCGCGTCATTCATCCGCTGCACGAGCAAACCGTCGCTATCTCGTTCCAGCAGCGGATCCCAATCGTCGCCCCAGATCACCTTAATGACGTTCCAGCCCGCGCCGCGGAACACGCGTTCGAGTTCCTGAATAATCTTACCGTTGCCGCGCACCGGCCCGTCGAGCCGCTGCAAATTGCAGTTGATGACGAAAATCAGATTGTCGAGCTTCTCGCGCCCCGCCAGCGAAATCGAACCCAGCGCTTCCGGCTCGTCGGTTTCGCCGTCGCCGAGAAAACACCACACCTTCCGCCCGCGATTCTCTTTCAGTCCGCGATCTTCGAGGTAGCGATTGAACCGCGCCTGATACACGGCCATGATCGGCCCCAGCCCCATCGAAACTGTGGGAAATTCCCAGAAATCCGGCATCAGCCACGGATGGGGATACGAGGTTAGTCCGCCCTCCGAAAGATCATGCCGGAACAAATCGAGATTGCGCTCGTCGAACCGCCCTTCGAGGAACGCGCGCGCGTAAATTCCCGGCGAAGCGTGTCCCTGAAAATAGATCAGATCTCCGCCCGAAGGATCGCTCTTGCCGCGGAAGAAATGATGAAATCCCACCTCGTAGAGCGTGGCCGCCGACGCGTAGGTCGAAATATGTCCGCCGATGGCCGCGTCGCGGCGGTTGGCCCGCACCACCATCGCCATCGCGTTCCAGCGGATCAGACTCTTGATCTTTCTCTCAATCTCGCGGTCTCCCGGAAACGGCGGCTGCTGCGCGCGCGGAATCGTGTTCACGTACGGCGTGTTCAGCGTCATCACCACCGGCACGCCCTGCTCCATTGCTCGTTGCCGAAGCGCGCGCAGCAGCTCGGCCGCGCGCGGCGTACCTCCGTGCCGGATCACGTAGTCGAACGAATCCAGCCATTCCCGCCGTTCGACGTCGTGCTCATTCGGCGGATTGGTCAGCTTCGTTCCGTCACTCAGGGTCGTATCGTACATCATGTTCAAACTTGCGTTTCTTCCAATAACGAAATAAAAATTTGCGGCAGCAAATCTCCGGATTCGCCCCGACCGTAGATGCAAACGGCAATTTGCCCTTCTGTTCGCGGCGGCAGTCGCTTGCGCCTGCCCCAATTCACGCGGCAGCGAATCTCCGGATTCGCCCCGACCGTAGATGCAAACGGCAGTTTGCCCTTCTGTTCGCGGGGGCAGTCGCTTGCGCCTGCACCAATTCACGCCTCAGCGAATCTCCGGATTCGCCCCGACCGTAGATGCAAACGGCAGTTT
>JAQTRJ010000354.1 GCA_028711875.1 bacterium
ACGGAGCCAACCGGCTGATCGTGGCTGGCGGCCACCGGAATGTACGTGTAGTCCACTTCCAGCAGATCGTCACTCGTCCACGCTCCCGCCTCGGCCGGAGTGGATACGATGATCCGCCACGCGTGCGTCGCCGGATCGCGATCCACGTCCATGAACTCGCCGTAGACGGCGCGCGTCACGTTGTAGACGCGGTGAACGGCCAGAATGCGATCATGGCCGCCGCCCGGCTGCAGATAGGCTATGGACGGCGTGGACAGCAGGACGTTGCAGTCCACGTTTTCCGCCTCGTACGACGCGTTGGCCGAACACGATTTGTAATTAAAGATCGTTTCCGAATAGTCGTAGCCACCCGACGACGCGGTGCGGCCGAAGTAGTCCACCTCGGGCAGACACCAGAAGTAATTGTTGCGGAAATTCAGACTGTTGACGATCAGCGAATCCATCTCCATCGGCGCGAGTATCGTCGAGGTCGTCGTGGCGCCTCCAAAATCCGCGTCACTCTCGTTCTGCCCGATCTTCGGCTCGATCGTGGACAGATTATGATAGTTTGCCAGATAGAACCCGGCTTTGCCGCTGGCATCAATCTGTCCCGCGTTCGTGAGAGTGAAAACCTTGTTGAATAAACCGCGCCCGGTGATCATCACCTGTCCGCCCGAATTCAGGTATTCCTGGAACACCTTCAACCGGTCGTAGATCACGGTCGGTTCCGCACAGGGGTTGCGCGGCGGATTGTCGCAGATCACCCAAATCCACTTGAAGTGGCGGATCAAATCAAACGGCACCCGTCCCGCTTCGCAAATGTCCTTGTCCGCGTACCACTGCACCTGATCGGGATCGTAAGTGAACGGCTGCTCGATCCCGCCCGGATAGTTATACAACGCCTGCCGCAGATTCTCGGCCAGCGTGAAGCCCTCGGGAAGCGTGGCGAGATAGAAATCGAGAATCTCCTGATCGTCGCGCGCGCCAAACCGGAGGTCGGCCGCGTCGGGAGTCTTGTTCCAGTCCACCATCAGCAGCTGCTTGCCCTCCTCGGGATCGCTCCACAACGGCTCGACCGCCGTAAATGTCGCCACCGCCATCGTGTCGGACTTGGTGAAGCCGTCGTCGAACACTTCCACCATCATCCGGTAGCTGCCGTCCAGTTCGAAGTCCCAGCCGGCTCCGTAATACTGCCGCGCGAGCGTCACATTCTCGCGGCTGAACGTGACCTGCGTGGTCGTGGTCGTGTCGCTCCAGCCTGAGCGGAACCCAATCACCCGGTTGCTGTCGTCGAGAAGTGGATAGGGCATGGTGTCGCCGGTGGTCTCGTTCACCAACAGATAGCTGAACCGCAGCGTGATAATGTTCAGCGAACGACTGTCAGGATCGGTGCCCTGCCACAGGAAGTTGATCCCCGGATAGGTGAGCGTCAGATCGCCCCACAGCAGCGTGTCGGGAATGACGTATTCCACCCGATAGCCCAGCTCCGTGTCCAGCTCGGTATCGCGCGCCCAGCGAATCTTCGGCGCGTAGGGAGCCAGATTGGTGCGGGAAAACAGCCGTCCCTTGACCTGCGATGCGCCGCCCAAATCGTCGAAACAGCGCACCATGAACACCATCTGCGTCAGCGTGTCGGCCTCATTGCGCTTCAGATAAATCGTGTCCTCGGTGCTTTCAGTGGGCGCTTCCCACGGCACGTCGGGATGATCCTCGCAATAGCGGGTCAGCGCCTGAGCGTCGCCGTTCAGCCACGCGGCATAAGCGGCGATCGCCGCCGCCGTGGTGTCGCCGCGATAGCGGTACTGGTATTGGGCAATCACGCCGTCGGGATCGTGCCCGGTCCAGTGCAGCACGGGCGCGTAATTGAACGTGCTGCTGTCGAGGGGCACGTTGACGAGGAACACCTCGGGAATCTGGTTCTGAGACGGATCACCGATCAGGCGATGGCAGCCCCAATACCCGATCACCAGCATCAGCCCCAGCGCGACAGCGATTACAGCGTGGATTCGATGTTGCATAATGATCTCCGGAAACAAGCCGGACGCCATGGCGGCGGCGCGGCCGGTCGTTCTCTTCTCCGTGGTCGTTTCAGAACAGCAGACGGTCGAACTTGTAACCGATCGAGAATCGGTGAATGTCTTCCAGATAGGCGATGCCGGTGTAGGCGTAATCCAGCGTCAGACCGACCCGCTGAAAATTCAGACCCGCTCCGACCGTGGCGCCGTTCTGGAAAAACTTGCCCGTCTCGCTGAACAGCGGATACTCGTAGAACGGATCCCAGCTGGACGCATCCTCGCCCTCATCAATCTTGCGCTGGTAGTCTTCCCAGTTGTAGCGATGGATGCCGTTGATCTTCTTGCCAAACCGCAGAAACGCCGTATTCTGGTAGCCGTATTCCAGACCGAGGTTATACATCTCCAAGTTGTCGTTGGGATGCGACCAAGCGAACCCCAACAACAGCGCGTGCGTACCCACCGAGTCCGATCCCGTATACCAGCGGCGGTCCGAGGAATTGAGGATGTATCCGCCGAATCCAAACGTGAAATTCATCGGCATCGGAAACGGCCCGTCCACGAAATTCATGTCGGGTCCGAAATTCGATACCAACATGGCGATCCGCACGCTCCGCCAGCCGGT
>JAQTRJ010000051.1 GCA_028711875.1 bacterium
GGTGGACGCGCTCGCTCTGCGCGAGTTTCCGCTGCCGCTCTACGACGGCGACTTGGAGACTGCGCAGGGACTTCCCGATAACGCGTGGAAACTGAAGGCGCGGATCGCCGCCTGTCAGGGAGTGCTGATCGCATGTCCCGAGTATAACGGCGGCATTCCGGGCACGTTCAAAAATGCGCTCGATTGGACCTCGCGCGGCGAAGGGCAGCCGTGGTCGGGAAAGGTTGTAGGACTCATGGGCGCGACCACGGGGATGTGGGGTACGCAGCGAATGATGCCGCAATTGCGGCAGGCGCTGTGCATTCTGAATGCGCACGTCATTCCGCAGCAGATCAACGTGCGCGAGGCGGCAAAAGTGTGGGACGCGAGTGGAACACTGCTTGACGAGAAACTTCCGGGTTTCGTGCACAGATTCATTATGGAGTTTTTAAACACGGTTCACGGATTGAAACAAAGCGACAAGGAACGCTGATCGTTTCTGGTCTGTTTATGGACATCTGCTTCAAGGACGAATTCCGCACGCGATGGCGCAGCTATTTCGGCTCGGCTGAACTTCCCATCACGTTCGAGTACACGGAGGATGAGCGTGACGCGGAACCTCTGCGGGCGACGACGGAAACACGCTGTTTGATCGCGGCGCTTCAGCTGGTGCGGGAAGGGAAATCGCTGCGATTCGACGCGCGTTCCTTCGGCTGCGCGGGCGGCAAGTTCTACTGCGGATATTCGACGAACCTGCGCAGCGGCATTGCCGAGTTTCTCGCGCACGATGAGATGGGCGAGGGTGAACGATACAAGAAGAATCCTGACGTCGCCGCGGAAGCGATTCGTCAAGTCCCGTGGCACAAGGCTCCCGCGACGCATCTGATCTTCAAGCGGTGGGACAAACTGGATAAAACGGACGCTCCGCACGCCGCCATATTTTTCGCGACAGCGGACGTGCTCGCAGGCTTGTTCACGCTGGCGGGCTATGACGTGGCCGACCGCGATGGAGCGTTGATGATACCCTTTTCCAGCGGCTGCGGCTCGATCATCACTTATCCCTATGCGGAGAGTCTGAACAAGAATCCGCGTGCCGTACTGGGGATGTTCGACGTCAGTGCGCGTCCATTTGTGCCGTCGGGCGTTCTTTCTTTTTCCGTTCCCATGAAGAAACTTCGCACGATGGTGGACAACATGGACGAGAGTTTTCTCATCACCGAATCGTGGGAGCGAGTGCGGAGCCGGATCAGGTAAGGACGGCATTGCCCCTTAAAAATGAAAGGAAGACGGAAAGATCTTCATGGCGAATAAGTTGAAGCCGCTGCGCATTGGGAATCTCACGGCGAAAGTTCCCATCATTCAAGGCGGAATGGGAGTGGGGATTTCGCTGTCCGGTCTGGCGGCGGCGGTGGCTAATGAGGGCGGGGTGGGTGTGATTGCCACGGCCGGGATTGGCATGCTGGAGCCGGATTTCTTTCAGAATTTCGAGGAAGCCAATCTGCGCGTGCTTCGCCGCGAAATCCGCGCGGCACGCGCCGCCACAACGGGAATTCTCGGAGTAAATATTATGGTGGCGCTGACGAATTTCGCGACGTTGGTTCGCACGGCCATCGAAGAGGGGATTGACATTATTTTTTCGGGCGCCGGATTGCCGTTGGACATGCCGAAATTCCGCGATGAAAGCACGCAAACCAAATTAGTGCCCATTGTCTCCTCGGCGCGCGCGGCGACTCTGCTGTGTAAGCGGTGGACGGAGAAATATGATTATCTTCCCGATGCGCTGGTGGTGGAGGGGCCGCTGGCGGGGGGACATCTCGGATTCAAGCTCGATCAGATCTTCAATCCCGCGTTTGCGCTGGAGAAGCTGATTCCCAAAGTGATTGAAGCCGTGCAGCCGTTTTGCGAAAAGGCCGGTCAATCCATTCCTGTCATTGCCGCCGGCGGAATCTATACGGGGGCGGACATTTTCCGGTTTATGAACATGGGCGCCGCCGGCGTACAACTGGGGACGAGATTCGTCACCACTCATGAGTGCGATGCGTCCATGAGATTCAAGCAGGCGTATCTGGATTCGAAGAAGGAAGACATCATGATTATCAAGAGTCCGGTGGAAATGCCGGGTCGGGTAATCCGAAACGCATTTATCGAGGCACTCAATCGCGGAGAAAAAGAACCGTACAGTTGTCCCTATCATTGCATTATTACCTGCGACTATCAGAACAGTCCCTATTGCATCGCCTTGGCCTTGATTAACGCGCAAAAGGGCGAGCTCGCGCGCGGCTTTCCGTTTGCCGGAGCGAACGCCTGGCGCACGACAGAGATCATCTCCGTGAAGGAACTCATGAACTCGCTGATCGAGGAATACCATCAGGCGGCGGCATAGAAAAGAATTTCATCGCGGAGTCGGCTGTTCCTCGGCCGTAGACTGAGAAATCGGACAAGGAGCGTCGCTTGACAACGACATTATATTTGGTTATATTGCCAAATAACCAAATAGGATGCTGCGCGTGGACTATCGAACGCACTCGCGACTCTCTCATAGAGCAAATATTTTCAAGGCATTGGCTCACCCAAGCCGGCTCTTGATTGTGGAGGAATTGGCAAAGCGGGAGCGATGCGTTTGTGAGCTGACGGAGAAGATCGGCGCGGACGTCTCGACCGTCTCGAAGCATCTATCGGTTCTCAAAAACGCCGGGATCGTCAGCGACGAGAAGCGCGGCGCGCAGGTTTGGTATGAGTTACAAATGCCGTGCGTGCTGTCGTTTTTCGACTGCGTCGAGCGCTCGATTACCGCGCGCGCGGAGTTTCAGCTCGAAGTGGAACGCGAGGCGCGCTCATGAATCTGCGCGCCGAATGGAAGCCGCTGTTTTGGATCAGCGCGGTTTTTCTCATTTTCTATTTGCTGCCCGAAGGAAGTCCGCGAGTCATGGGCGCGCTGGGCGAAGCGGTGGAACTGGCGGCATGGTACGCGCGCGAGCACGTGATCTTGTGCCTGCTGACGGCGCTGTTCATCGCGGGCGCGATCGGCGTGTTCGTCGGGCAGGCGTCGGTGATGAAATATCTCGGCGCGGGCGCGAATCGCGTCGTCGCCTACGGCGTGGCGTCGGTCTCGGGGAGCGTGCTGGCGGTGTGTTCGTGCACGGTGCTGCCGTTGTTCGCGGGAATTTATCGCATGGGTGCGGGACTCGGCCCGGCCTGCGCGTTTTTGTACAGCGGCCCGGCGATCAACGTGCTGGCGATCATTCTCACCGCGCGGATTCTCGGAATGGAAATGGGAGTCGCGCGGGCGGTGGGAGCGATTTTGTTCAGCGTGGTGATTGGCGTCTTGATGCACCTGCTCTTTCGCAAGGAAGAAGCGGAGCGCGTGAACGCAAAGGCGCTGCCGCCGGATTCGTCCGCGCGGCCGCTGTGGCAGACCGCTTCGCACTTGGCGGCGATGATCGGGATTTTGATTTTCGCGAATTGGGCGCGGCCGCAGGGCGAGGGCGGACTGTGGAGTGCGGTGTTTTCCGCGAAGTGGTGGATCACCGCCGGATTCGCGTTTTTGCTCGCGGTGATGACGGTGCGCTGGTTTCAGGCGGCGGCGTGGAAGATCGCGCTGGCGGCTCTGCCTGCGCTTGCACTTGCCGTGCTCATTCCGCACCAGCCGCAAGCGGCGTTCGCGGCGGGAGTGCTCGGGTTCTCCGTTGTCGCGGGAACGAGCAAAGGCGAACTGCGCGAATGGTTGGACAGCACGTGGTCGTTTGCCAAGCAGATTCTTCCGCTGTTGTTTTATGGTGTGCTATTTTCGGGCGTGGCTCTGGGCAGACCGGGTCATGAAGGCTTGATTCCTTCCTATTGGATCGCGAGTCTGGTGGGCGGGAACTCGCTGGGCGCGAATTTCGTTGCATCGGTAATCGGGGCGTTCATGTATTTCGCTACGCTGACGGAAGTGCCGATCGTGCAGGGACTCCTCGGCAGCGGGATGGGCAAGGGGCCGGCCCTCGCGTTGCTGCTCTCGGGACCTGCGCTCTCGTTGCCTTCGATGCTGGTGATTCGCAGCATTCTCGGGACGAAGAAGACTCTTGCGTTCATCGCGCTGGTGGTTCTGATGGCGACGATCACGGGCTTGATTTTTGGAGCGATGGTGTAGAATCCGACGAAACAGACCCCCCTTTGTCCCCCCTTATTCTAAGGGGGGAGAGAAGATTGGAGAATACACGAATGAGACTGCTGCAAATTCTGGGTGTTGGTTGTCCGAAGTGCGAGAAGCTCGCGGCCAACTGTGAAGCCGCGGCGAAGGCGGCCGGAGTCGAGTATCAGCTCGAAAAGATCAAGGACATTCAGAAGATTACCGCCTTCGGAGTGATGACCACACCCGCGTTGATGATTGACGGCGAAGTGAAGGTGGTCGGACGCGTGCCGACAGTGGAAGAACTCAAGGAACTGATTGCGGAACAAGAATAGCAAGGAAAAGAATCCAGCATGAAAGCGAAGTGGATTGTCTTGATCGTGGCGGCGTTAGCGGTGGTGGTCGTGGGACTGGTGGTGCTGCGACCCTCCGCGCCGAAGAGCGAATCGGAATGCGGAAGCTGCGAGGGTTGTGCGGAAAACGTAGCCGGCGGCTGCCCCGGCGCGACGGCGACTTCCGAGAAACCGGCAAGCGTACCCGACAGCAACGCGGTGGTGGTGGCCTATTACTTCTATACTACACAGCGCTGCTCGAACTGCATCAAGATCGAAACCTACACGAAGGAAGCCGTGGAGACAGGTTTCGCCGACGCGATGCAGGGCGGAAAGCTCGTATGGAAGATGGTGAACACCGATCTGCCGGAGAATGAGCACTTCCTCAAGGACTACAAGCTCGTTACCAAGTCGGTCGTGCTTTCCGACGTGCGCAGCGGCAAGGAAATGCGCTGGAAGAATCTCGACAAAATCTGGATGCTGCTGCGCGATAAGGACGAGTTTCAAAAATACGTTCGCGCAGAAGTGCACGGATTCATGAAGGCGTAGTGCGTGCTGTTCGCGCTCTTCACGGCGGCGTGGCTGGGAATTCTGACTTCGATAAGTCCTTGTCCGCTCGCCACCAACGTCGCGGCGATCTCGTTTATCGGCAAGCGGCTGTCGAGTACGCGGCACGTGCTGCTGTCGAGCGCGAGCTACATTATCGGGCGAACACTGGCTTATCTGATCGTAGCCGCGATCGTGGTGGCGGGTGTGCTCTCGATCCCGGGAGTTTCGCAGTTTCTGCAAAAATATATGAACCGGCTCTTGGGACCGGTGCTGATTCTTGCGGGAGCGTTTCTGCTCGAATGGATTCGCTTCGCCATGCCCGGTCTCCATGCGGGAAGCGGTTTGCAGGCGAAGGCGGGACGCGGCGGATGGTGGGGGCCGCTCTTGCTCGGAATCGTCTTTGCGCTGACGTTCTGTCCGGTCTCGGCGGCGCTCTTTTTTGGAAGTCTGATTCCGCTGTCCATCGAGCACGGATCGCCGATTCTGATGCCCGCCGTCTATGGAATCGGCACGGCTCTGCCGGTGGCGGTGTTTGCGGTTTTTATCGCTCTCGGCGCGCAGAGGGTCGGCAAAGCCTTCGATCGGTTGATGCAATTCGAGAAGTGGGCGCGGCGCGTGACGGGCATGGTCTTTCTGCTCGCGGGATTGTATCTGATTCTCTCCCACTGGTTCGGATGGGATGCGTTCTCGCTGTTCTACGAATGATATAGGCTGACCCCCTTTTTCTCCCGTTAACGGGGGGATAAAGAAAAGCGCGACCCATTCGGGCCGCGTTTTTCACCAGCAGCTCCACCAGTTTGTCAACATCCACACCGGACTTGACCACGATTTCTCGGGCAACCTTTCCCATGAGAGATTCTTTCCTTTGTTATGTTCACTCCGAGGCAAATTTCAGTCTGAATATTTTGTAAATCTGAACAATTCCTATTCATGGGGCAAAAAAAAGTGGCCTTTCCTGAGCGGACGCCATCATGTCTTCAGACAGGCATTGCAGACGCCGCGCAACTCGGCATGAGGCTGATGGATCACGCCCACGCCGCGCAGCTCCTCGGGGATTTGCAGATGATCGAAGAGAGGCCACTCGAAATCCACCACCCGCTTGCAGCGAACGCAGACGAAGTGATGGTGAGGCTCGGTGTTGGCGTCGAACCGCGAGCGATCGTCGAGCACTTCCACGCGGGACACGACGCCGGTATCATTCAGCGTGGCCAGCGTGCGATAGACCGTGTCCAGCGAGACGGTGGGCATGCGGTGGCGGATGCGCTCGAAGATCTCTTCCACCGACGGATGCTCGTTTGAGGAAGCCAGTTCGCGGAAGATCTCGAGGCGTTGCGGCGTAATTTTCAACCCGCGCGCGCGGCAGGCTTCCTGGAACTTGCGGAGACGTTCTTCAACGATTGCGGATTGAACGTGGATCAAGGAAAACTCAGTAATTCGAACAATTCTTACATACAAAATATAATGATATTTGTTGCCCTTGTCAAGACTTTTCTTGTTCCTTGGTCGAATCCGGCAGAAGTTTGTCAGGGCACTTGACTTTAATCCTCTTGTTTCATATACTTGCATAACTAATAGTGCTTCGATCTCGGTCTGCTTCGTCTGAATTATCAGATACTTGCGCCCATAGCTCAACTGGATAGAGCGTCTGGCTACGGACCAGAAGGTTTGGGGTTCGAATCCCTATGGGCGTACCAAGCAATGGATGAGGGATGAAGGATGAAGGATGAAGTAGGACAATTGCGGCATCCGGAACCCTTCATCAGCGGATGAACAGCGGGCTGGAGACCTTCGGGCAGCCCGATCATGAACGATGGATGAGGGAGGCTCTGGCCGAGGCGCGGAAAGCCGAGGCCAAAGAGGAGGTCCCCATCGGCTGCGTGGTCGTGCATGGAGGCATCGTGGTCGGGCGCGGTCATAATCAGACCGAGAGCCTGCAGGACCCCACCGCTCACGCTGAAATGATCGCGATCACCGCCGCCGCGTCCGCGCTGGGCAGCCGCCGTCTGCTCGACTGCATGTTGTACGTTACCCTCGAGCCCTGTGCCATGTGTGCCGGGGCGATTGTGCTTTCAAGGATACCGTGTGTGGTCTATGGCGCGGATGACCCGAAGGCGGGAGCCGTGACCACGCTCTATTCGCTGCTCGCCGATTCCCGATTGAATCACACTTGCGAGGTCATTCGCGAAGTTCTGGCGGGCGAGTGCTCCAAGATGCTCTCTGATTTTTTCGAGATGCTGCGGAAGCAGAAGAAGAATGGACAGTAGTATCTAATATACGTGAAGCAACGAGGTACAAATGCGTCAATATTGGCTGGTTGTGGGCGATCAAAAGAATTTGCTATTCGCACTTGCTAATGGACCAATTTGGGGGATTAAGCAGTATGCTGAAGGACAAGCACTCTGGGACATGGTGCGAGAAGGGGATGGAGTGCTTCTTTATGCTACGGCTCCTGTTCGTGGTATAGTGGGATGTGCCACAGTTACCACGAAATTTCGTCAGACAAATCCGCTCTGGCCTAATGAAATAAAACGAAATGAAATCATCTACCCACTCCGATTTGAGCTTGAACTTGAATATTGTTTGAATCCGTCTTCTTGGGCCGAAGGATGCTTTCGTGATGTATATTTTCCATATGTCATTCGGAAAGGATTTTTGCCGCTTCCCAGTGTTGTAGTTCACGCGGCGAGAAAGCACCTACACCTATCGCCAGAAGGAGAAGTGATTGAGTTACAGTCAATTTCGGCAACGAGACCTGCTGTAGAATCGGATTTGGAGCATGATGAGACGAAAGAAATAATTGCAAAGATAGGTAGAATACAGGGTTTTATAGCAGATATCGAATACCCAATAGATACTAACAGGCTTGACGTTGTGTGGCGCAGAGTACAAAATTCTGTTCCCACATACGCCTTCGAGGTACAAATAGGTGGCGATATTTACCATGCAATCGCAAAATTAAAACATGCTTATGACCTCTGGAATAGTCATATCTTTTTAGTTGCAGGATTGCGGCAACGCGGAAAGTGTGAAGAGCTACTAGCCGGTACATTCCACGAGATCCATAACCGCCTGACCTTCGTTCAATTGGGTGATATTAAGGAGCTATATAGCCGGAAGGTACATTACAAAGAGTTCGAGCGTGAGCTTGGCATACTTCAATAGACAAGACACTGGAGTAGACATGGCCAGAAAAGTGTTTGCAACAATCAGTTGGACAGTGGAAGATGTCTTGGACAAAGCGGAATATCTCGATATGGAGATAGATAAAAAAGTTGCACTCAAGACACTGATACAGCATGAGAATAGTATCATGGATGCAATGGTGGCTGCCGGCTGGGAAATAATTGAGATGTATTTGCTGGAGCAAGAAGACGAGCAAGAATGTACTTCTGAGGCGTGATTTCAAACTAATGGACAGTAAGATCACCGACATCGCCGGAAGAATCCGCGACCGTTTTTGCGAACGGGCGTTGGCCGGTGCGCCGCAGTGGCTCACGCCGATGCTGCCCGCTGCGCGCCAGACCGCCGGGAGTCTGCTGATCGGCCATCTGATCGGACGATTGCCGCACGAAGACGAATCGGCGATGCTCGCGGCGATTCTGGATGAGCAGAACGACGACGGCTCGTGGCCGCGCATCCCTGACGGCGCGGGCGATCTGTCGGTGACGCTGGAAGTGGTGCAGGCGCTGAGTACCAGCGGGGATGAGAGCGTGCGGATCGCGCTGGCGCGGGCGGTGCATTGGCTGGAAGGAAATCGCCGCCGCGAGCTCGATTTCGAAACGCTGCTGCTCATCGGATCGCTTTCGGATATGCCGCCCGCGCGGTTGTATCGCTGGCAGATGTCAGCCGCGCGCTGGGTGTCCCCGCGGCAAGGCCAGATTCTCTTCGGCGGAGACGCCACTCCTGCGCGGCGACTCGCGCTGACCGCGCTCGGTCTCGATTCGGCGCGGGCGCGTCGCTGTCCGCGAAAACTGCTTGAACGGCAGCGCACCGACGGCTCGTGGGACGGCTCGGCGCGCCCGACGACGCTGGCGCCGGCCGCGCTCCGTCACGCCTCGCTGCCCCCGACCCACACCGCGTTCGAGCGCGGCTGGCGATTTCTGCGCAGCTTGCAGGTCTGGAATCAGCGCGGGTTGATTCAGAATCCGCACGACATCTCCATCTCCTTGCACGCCGCCGCCGTGCGCTCGCTGCTCACCGCGGGCGCCGAGCCGGACGCGGTCATGGCCAGCGTGCTCACGCTGCTGCATCACAGCGATGAACACGCGCGCTGGGCGGCGGGCGCGGGACTGCCTGCGGATTTCCTGACGACGGCATGGGCGCTCGACGCGCTCAGTTTGGCCGGAGATTCCCCCGTCGAGACGATGTGGATGCGGCGGCGCGCGGCGCTTGGGCTGATCCGCGCGCAGCACCGCGACGGCAGTTGGCCGCTGGCGGCGGATGAGCCGCGCGGATTCCGTAATGGCTGGCGGGAACGCGGCTCCGCGTCGCATGGCGCGGGACCCGTGGAAGCGACGGCGGCCGCGGTGCAGGCGCTGGCTTTTTGCGGCGTGCCGGAGACCGGACAGCGCGCGGCGATCGCGGCGGGCCTGCGTTTTCTGCGGAGCCGGCAGCGAAGCGGAGGCTTGTGGAAAGGGCGCGCACTGGGCAGCGATCTGCTCGCCACCGCGATGACGCTCGACGCGCTCTCGGCGGCGGGAACGGCGGCGGAATCGGTGTTCCGCGGGATGCGCGCGCTTGAATCTCTTCAGCGCGAAGACGGCGGCTGGTGCGATACGGGCGCGGACGCGTCGTCGGCGGTGCACACGGCGTATGTGCTGCGATCGCTGTGCGGAATTTCCGCATCCGCCGAAGCGGTTCGCGCGCGCGCACGGGACTACCTGCTTGCGAGCATGGATCCGTCCGAATTGCTCTGGAGCCGCGCAACGCTGCGGTTTCCGCCGCTGCGGACCCGCGAGCCGCTGATCGTTCCCGAACTGACCTCGCTGTGGGCGTTGGAAGCGCTGACTCCCGTCGGTTTGCCCGACCGCCGGCGGAAGCGCGAACGCGGACATGCCCGTTCGATGTTTAATCGCAGCAAG
>JAQTRJ010000355.1 GCA_028711875.1 bacterium
GCCATATTCTCAATCGCGCGCTCGATGATCCCCGCCCCCGCCACCAGACAATCCTGCTCGATGAATACAGAAAATTCCGCGTCGTTCATCATCGCGTAGAACGCTCCCGTGAAAAACGCCCGCGTCCAGCCGCCGTACTTCGTGTCGCACTGCATCCCGTGCAAAAAGTTCCGCTTCAGGCTCACGAACTCGACGTCTTTCCCTTCGAGATTCGGGCGCTCGGGACTGGCCGAATCCACCACGAGGATTTTTTCCGGCGTCGTGTATGCGCGCACGAAGTCGTACCACACGTCGAAAAATTCCCGCGAGCGAATCCGAGCGTCGGAGGATTTCGTCGCGCCCGGATGCGCGTTCGTCCCGTCGCACCACCAGCCGCTGTGAATGATGTATGATGCCATATGCTTTCTTCTCTCCACGCGCTCAGAATCTGTCATTCTGGACACCGCGCTTTCTCATTTCTAATTTCTCATTTCTAATTTGACTTGCGCGGGCGTCCAGAATCTCTTTCAGCGTTTCAGCGTTTCAGCTTTTCAGCTTTTCCCCTCTAACTTTCCGCTCCACGTACACGAGATCGAGCGCGTTCACGTTCCGCGTGAACAGATGAATGTTTACCGAGTGCGGATAGACGTACACCCGCGTCGGCCGCACGCCCGCAAAATCCAGAAGATGAAACAGTCCCGACTGACTCACGTGCGACTCGCGCGCGCCCGCCATTCTGCGCGCGTTGTCGAGCAATGGAGCCGAAAGATCAATCGCCGTCGCTTGCGGAACTTCCGCGCGCATGAACTCGTCGCTGCACAGAATCTCGTCCGTCCGCGGATACTCCCCGAGCGTCAGGCGAAAGTCCTCGTCCCAACCCAATCCGTGTTCTTCGGCTACGTACTCGGGAACGAATTTGCGCGGATGGCGGCGCAGTCCCAGAGTATAATATTCGCCGACCGGAACGTAAAAGCGATTCGGATCGAACCGATACGGCGTGCCCCCGCATTCCCAGTCGCGCACCGGAAATTCGGCCAGCGTCACCTCCGCCGTCATCTCCTGCAGCAGGAGCAGACTGCGAATCTGCGTGAACGGCCGAAAGCCGCGCGCGAGCACGAAGTGAATTTTCTTGCCGCGCGTCTTGTAGAGCCACGACGCCACCGGGAGCGACGCAACGAAATCCCCCAGCTTGCCGCAGTGCGTGACGGCGATCGCCCCGTGCGAATCGCGCAGGTCCCACCACGCGCCTTTCAGAACATTGCCCGCGCGGCGCAGCGGCGTTCCGCAGCGTCCGTCCATCTCCGCGCGCTCGCCGCGTTCATCCGTTTCGTCGTCAGACTTCGCTCATGATGAATCATCAGCAGCGATCCGAGCACGCCCGCAATCAGCAATCCGATATCCTCCAGCATTCCCAACTGAAGCGCGGCGACAAACCCGATCACCGACCACACGAACGGAATCAGCATCACGAGTCTCGGCACCGGCGGTTCCGCCCACAACAAGAGTCCGAACGTAAAAATCACCAGCGGACAGGGCGTCACTCCGAACATCGGCACCTGCGGATAGCCGTGCCCGAGCCGCGCGCCGACGAGCGGATAGAGCAACGCGTAGAGCACGAACAGCGCGCCGATCATTCCAGTCCGCGAGACGCGCATCCGGAATTTCAGTTCGCGTCGCAACGCGCCATAGATCAGCAGCAGAAGTCCCTGCGCGACAAATCCCGCGCCGAATCCCCACGCCGCGCCGTTGATCCTGCGGAAGAACAGGAGATGAAAAACGATTCCCGTCCACAGCCAGAAGAGACTCAAAACGACCGAAATGATCCGGTCGCTCGCCGCGCTCCGCGTGAGCGCGAAGGCCGTGGCCAGAATTCCCAGCGCGTAGGCCATCGCCTGCGCCGGCCAAATGGCGGCGTTGTAGCCCGCAAGCTGCGCGAGAAACTCGTCAACCGTGAACGGAAGATTCATGAATGTGCGTAGGATTGCCGCTTCAGCGCCGAGCTGGGCGTCCCCGCCCGGCCGGAATCTCGCCGCGGGCCGTCTCACTATCTCCCCTGAGTCGGGCTTTGCCCCGAGTCTCGCTTGTCGGGTCGGAGACCCGACCCAAGACGGCACGACTCAGGTTATCGAACAAGAAGCACCACGCGCAGCGGCCGCTCCTCGGGAAAGAAACATACTCGGTCGTCGCACGCCTGAAACTCGACCGTTCCGCGCAGCGCGTGCGGTCCCGCGGCCGCGTCCGGGCGAATCACCAGCGGCAGTTCCACCACCACGGTTCCGTCGTAAACCAGCAAGTCTTCCGTCGTGTCTTCGAGACGGTGCGTCCGGCCGTTCGGATAGCGCGGCGCGAACGCCAGCGCAACGTCTGTGGAATCGAGTTTGACTTCGAGCGGAATGTAATCCTCGCGCGCCGCCGGATTCGCGTTCACGTGATAGCCGGCCGTCACCGTTAAAGGAATCCGCGCGAGCACGGTGTCGCCCGCTGCTGCGACCAGAGTATCCGTCGGCAGTGCGATCAGCGTGACCGGATTGTCCTCCCGCGGCTTCGCGAACGCCGTCAGCGCCGCGAACGCAATTCCGATCCACAGAAAAGTTCGAAAAAAAATCATGCCGAC
>JAQTRJ010000356.1 GCA_028711875.1 bacterium
TCCGCGTCCATGTCGTGCCGAATTCTGCGCGGGGGCGTCTACGGAGTCGCGGAAGACCGCAATCCGCCGCGGCTTGTGATCTCGGGACGATCCGGGAAAATCACCTTTCAACTTACGGATGGTGAATCCGGTATAGACGACAGCTCGGTTCGCTGCTCGGTGGACGGCCGCGCCGCCGTCGCCGAGTACGAGTATGAAGAAGACGGTGGAGACGTGTGGACGCCCATTGCGCTCAAAGCGGGTGACCATAACGTGACGTTCACCGCCGCCGACCGAGCGGGCAACGAGCGAAGCTGGACCATCACGGTGACGGTGAAATAGCCGCCGATGATTCCTCTGCGCGACGAGAATCCCACGCGGCGTACGCCGTTTATCACGGTCGCTTTGATCTCTGCGAACGTGGTGGTGTTCGGTTATCAGTTTCTGCTCGCGCCGCCGGAACTGCAGCGGTTCGTGACGGCCTATGGAGCCGTGCCCGCGCTGCTGACGCGTGACTTGTTTTCGCTGCCGGGACTGCCCGTGCATTGGCCGGCGCTGGTTTCTTCGATGTTCCTGCACGGCGGAATCATGCACCTGCTGGGGAACATGCTCTATCTGTGGATCTTCGGCAATAACGTGGAAGACTATCTCGGCCACGGGAAGTTCCTGCTGTTCTACGTGCTGTGCGGATTGGCGGCCGCGCTGACGCATACGATTGCCAACGTCACGTCCACGGTGCCCATGATCGGAGCGTCGGGAGCGATCAGCGGCATTCTCGGAGCGTACATGATTCTCTATCCGCGCGCCCGCGTGGCGGTGCTGATCTGGCTGTTCATTGTCGTTCGCGTCATCTACGTGCCCGCTTTTCTTGTGCTTGGATTGTGGTTCGTAATGCAGATTCCCGGCGCGCTGGGCGACGCCGACGGCATCGCCTGGTTCGCGCATATCGGCGGATTCGTGTTCGGTCTTCTGATGATTCGCTTGCTGGGCTGGCGACGCCCGGTTCAACCGTACTATCCCTAACTCACCTTCGCAGCAATTATGCCGACTGTATCACTGGAAAAAGCCTATAATCCATCGGGGGTGGAAAGCCGTCTCTACGAACAGTGGGAATCGCGCGGCTACTTCACGGCTCCGATTCGCGAGGGACGCAAACCGTTTGTCATCGTGATCCCGCCGCCCAACGTGACGGGCATTCTCACCATCGGCCACGTGCTCAACAACACGCTGCAGGATATTCTTATTCGTTGGCACCGCATGAGGGGTGAGGACGCGCTCTGGCTTCCGGGCAGCGATCACGCCGGGATCGCCACCCAGATCAAGGTCGAAGCCGAGCTGCACAAGCAAGGTCTCACCCGCCACGATCTTGGCCGCGAGAAGATGGTGGAACGGATCTGGCAGTGGAAGGAACATCACGGCGGCATCATCTTCAAGCAGCTGCGCAAACTCGGTGCGTCGTGCGACTGGACGCGCGAGCGCTTCACGCTCGACGAAAGTTTGTCCCGTGCGGTGGCCGAGATGTTTGCCCGGCTCTACCAAAAGGGACTCATCTATCGCGGCCGGCGGATCGTGAATTGGGACCCGGTGTCGCAGACCGCGCTCTCCGACGAGCAGGTGGATTACCGCACGGTGAACTCGCATCTCTGGCACATTCGCTATCCGCTCACGGATGGTTCGGGCTATCTGGTGGTGGCGACGACGCGGCCCGAGACCATGCTCGGCGACACGGCGGTTGCCGTGCATCCCGAAGACGCGCGCTACCGTCATCTTCACGGAAAAACAGCCCGATTGCCGCTGGTGGAGAAGCCGATTCCGATCGTGCCTGACGCATTCGTGGATCGGGAATTCGGAACCGGCTGCGTCAAGGTGACACCGGCGCACGATCCCAACGACTTCGAGATCGGGATGCGGCACCAGCTCGAATTCGTGGAAGTGATCGGCACCGACGGCACCATGACCGATCGCGTTCCGCCCGCCTATCGCGGACTCTCGTGTGATCACTGCCGCGCGCGCGTGGTCGCCGATCTGGAGGCGCTGGGGCTTGTCGAGAAGATCGAGCCGTATACTCACCAAGTCGGTCACAACGAACGCACCGGCGTGATGATCGAGCCGCTGCTTTCCGAGCAATGGTTCGTCCGCATGAAGGGCTTGGCCGAACCCGCGCTCCGGGCCGTGCGCGAGGGGCGCGTCCGCTTCTATCCGTCGCACTGGGAGAAAACGTATTTCCATTGGCTGGAAAACGTCCGCGATTGGTGCATCTCGCGGCAGCTCTGGTGGGGACATCGGATTCCGGTGTGGAAGAGAGCCTCCGGTGATCGAGATGTCGCGCAACAACTCCAAGAGAATACGACAAATACTCCCGACGGAGACTCCGTCAAGTTCTCAATCGATGATGTACAACTTGGATTCCAGCAAGGCTGGCAAGACGGTGCCAAGTTGGATTTCCTGTGTGTTCCACCTGGATATCCTCAGATCGAAAACAAATTGGAGGAACTTGGGTTTTGTCGCGACCCTGATGTCCTCGATACATGGTTCTCGTCGGCCCTGTGGCCGTTCAGCACGATGGGCTGGCCGGAGGAAACACCTGCATTCAAAGCGTTCTATCCGGGCGAC
>JAQTRJ010000357.1 GCA_028711875.1 bacterium
CGACGTGGCGAAAGAAATGGACGAGGTGGCCAAAGACCTCGAAAACCGCAACGTCACGCAGCGAACCATGCAGCGGCAGGAGCACATCGAATCGCGGCTGCTTGATTTTCAGCAGGCGCAGCGCGAGCGCGAATTCTCTCCGCGGCGGCGCGCGAACACCGGAGTGGACGTCGTGCGCGTGAGTCCGACCGAGCTGCCCGATAAGCCCGGCACCGACGCGCTCCGTCAGGATTTATTGCGCGCGCTCGACGCCAAGTACACGCCCGATTACGAACGGCTGATCCGCCAGTATTTCGACGCGCTCTCAAAATGGAAATAGCCAAGTCAGCGTCTCGCCGCGCGCAACCCGTCCGGAATCAACGGGCGATGCAATCAGCCTCTACCGCACCATCATGAAATATCGTCTTCGTTTCATCTTTTGGCTTCTTGGCGTCTTGATTTCTTGGCATTTCGGTCCCGCCGCCTTCGCGCAGGAAACGCAAATTCCCATTGAGATTCGCGGCCCCGAGAGAAAAACCAAGCGGCCGCTGAATCAGGATGATCTGCTCGGCGAACGCGCGCGCAGCTCGGAGATGCGCGGCGACTTCGACCGCGCGGTGAAACTGTGGGAAGAGTTGCTCTCCCGCGATCCGTGGAATCGCTCGGCCATCGAGGCGATTCCCCGCGATCTGCTGATTCTTCAGCGCCCCGACGAAGCGGAAGCGTTTCTGCGGCGCTGGATCTCGAAAGATGCGTTTCGCCCGTTTCCGGTGACGCCCGGCGATCCGACCAGCAGTTTCTCGCTCAGGCTCGGGCTTGGACAGGTCGAACTCGCGCGCGAGAACGAAAACGGCGCGTGGGACATTTGGAACGCGGCGCTTGACGAAGCTGGCCGCACTCCCGAAACGATGCGCGCGCTGGTGAACGCGCTGCAGCTCAGCCGCCGCTGGGAAGACAGCGAGCGCGTCATCCGCGACTATCGTAAACAGGCGAACGATCCGGCGTTCATGGCGCTCGAGCTGGCCCTCAGTCTGCAAGGGCAGATGAATTTTGCCGCCGCGGCGGAAGAGCTCTTGCTCTTCGCGCAGAGTTCGCCCGCCCGCTGGCAGACCGCGTCAAGCTATTTGAATCGCTTTCCAACCGATTCTACCGTGGTCGAAAAGGTGAATTCCGTTCTGCGCAAGGCGGTGAAGCGCGAACGACGCAGCGCCGAGCTGCATCGGATTCTGGCCGGCTGGGCGCATCGCGTCGGCAATCTGCAGGAATTCCTCGACGCGACCATCGTCGCCGATTCGCTTGCGAAAGACGGCGGAACGCAGGTGGTGATCGCCGCCGAACAATTGCTGCGCGAAGAAGCGGTGGAACGCGCGCAGGCAGGATTCCGCAAAGCGCTCGCGTGGGATATTCCGCCCGACGTGGCCGCGCGCGCCGAACTCGGACTCGGCCGCTGTCTCGAACACGGCGGCGAGTGGGCGGAAGCGAAAGCGGCCTATCAAAATTTCATCGCCCGGCACTCGACCTTCCGCGAGGCCGATCAGGCAAAATTCCGCATCGCCGACATTCAGCTTCAGCGCGAAAGCGATCCCGCCGAAGCGCTCGTCACGTTTCGCGGTTTGTGGACGAAGCCGCCGCGCGAACTCGGCGTGCCGCGCGCGGAAGTCGGACTGAAGATCGGCGATTGCCACGCGTGGATGAGCGAGTTCGAGCCGGCCATTTCCGCGTGGAATGAGGTGGCGAGGATGGATCGCGGCGACGGCGAGGAGGCATCGCAGGCGCTGCTGCGCGTCGCGCGGGCGAATCTCTGGCGCGATTCCAGCGACGCCGCGCTCGAAGCGCTCGACAAGATCACCGCCGGCGATCCCACCAACACCGCGTTCAACGACGCCGTACTCTATACGGCGCTGATCGAAGAGGGCGGAGTTTTCCGCGCGACGCGCGCCTTTGCCGAGGCGGACTATGCGAATTTCCGCCATGAGGATTCGCTGGCCGCCGAGCGTTTTTCCGAATCGGCCGGTCTCTTGAAATTCGGAAAGCTCGCGGAGTGGGCGCTGTTCTCGCAGGCGCTCGCGCTGCGCGAATGCGGCCGCGCTCTCGAAGCCGTGGCCGCGCTTGATACGTTCATCGTGAAATACCGCGAGTCGGTGGACCTCGACCGCGCCAAGTACACGCGCGCCGTCATTCTCATGGACGATCTGCAGGATAATGAAGCCGCTCTCTCCGAACTCGAACAATTCCTGATTGACCATCCCCGCTCGATCTATCTCGAACAAGCGCGGCGGAGAGCGCGCATGCTCACGGGCAAGGTATCATAACATAGCCATCGCCGTTGTCGGTCTCCTGACCGGCAATGGCGGGCGATGCTTCTCCGACGCCAGTTCCCGGTGGTTACTCTCCAGAGTCACCCTCCCCCAAAAAGACGCGATGAATCGTGTCACGACCAAGTTATGAAACACCGTCTTCATTTCATCCTTCATCCTTCATCCTTCATCCTTTCCCTGTTGCTGATCTTCTGCGCACTGCCGTGCGGCACTACGGCTCTGGCGCAGAAGTTCCTCATCCCCATGGATCTCGCGCAGACCGATCACCTCAAAGCCTACGGCGTCGCATGGGAT
>JAQTRJ010000358.1 GCA_028711875.1 bacterium
CGTCGTTTTCCAGTTTGGGTCCGACGCCGTGCACGCCGTATGAACCCAATAACATCAAGCCGGAGATTTCCGCGCCGGGCGTGGACGTCTATTCGGCGGAGCCGGGCGGCGGTTATCAGAATCTCAGTGGGACTTCAATGGCCGGACCGCACGTGGCGGGCGTGGTCGCGCTGATGCGCGAGGCCTGTCCGGACTGCGATCCGCAGACGATCAAGGAAGCGATCATCGCCACGGCGATTCGCGACGGCTACGTCACGGCGCCCGCCACCGAGAACAATACCTTCGGCAACGGCTTCATTGACGCCTACGCCGCCGTGGTCGCGGTGTCGAATCTCGGCCGCGTGGCGGGCGTGGTTACCGACGCGTCCTCCAGTCCGCTCGCAGGAGTAAAAGTGGCCAACGCAAGCGGATCGCAATTCGCCTATACGAACGCGAGCGGACAGTACTACCTGCCGCTTCCCGAGGGAACTTATACCGTCGAGTTTTCCAAATTCGGCTACAGCACGCAAGCGCAGGGCGGAGTGAGTATCACGGAAGGCGATACCACTTTCGTCAATAAGACGTTAGCGACGGCTCCGCAGGGAGCGGTGTCGGGCATCGTCACGAGCTGTTTCGGCGGCCCGATGGCGAGCGCCACGGTGGACGTGCTCGATACTCCAGTCGCTCCGGCCACGACGAACGGCTCGGGGTATTACGAAATCACGCTGCCACAGGGAACCTATAACCTGCGGGCGTCGGGCACGGGATGCGGCTCGCAAACCGTGAACGGCGTGGTGGTGGGCGCGAGCGCTACGCAGAATTTCACGCTGCCGTCCGATCCGATCTATAGTTGCAGCGCACCGGACGGCGGCGGCTATATCGCCTGTGAAGACGGCGATGTGAGCAGCCCGACGTATAGCTGGGTGGAAATTTCTCCCAATGCCAGCGGGCCGGGAACACTCACAGGAATCACCGGCGACGACAGCTACGGGAGCTTTTCGCTGCCGTTCGGCTTTATCCTGTACGGCGTCACCTACAACACAGTGTATGTGAGCTCGAACGGCTATCTGTCGTTCGGCAGCGGCAACAGCATCTACTCCAATGCCTCGCTGCCCAACTCGTCCGTCGGCCCGGCCGTGTTCCCGCTCTGGGACGATCTGTATCCCGGCGCAGGCGGCGACATCAGCTATTATTATTCCGCCGCGGAGAACGCCTTCATCGTGGAGTGGCGGGAGATTCAGCATTACCCGAGCGGGAATCCCGAGACGTTCCAGGTGTGGCTCATCCATGATCTCGGCCCGAACGGAAGCAGCCGGATTCGAATTCAGTATCAGACCTTGTCCAACGGTTCGAGCTGTACCGTTGGCGTGCAGGACGGCAGCATCGCGAATCAGTACGTGTACGACGGCGCGCTGGACGTGAACGCACAGGGGCTGACAAGCGGCCGTGTCATCACCTACGGCGGCAACGGCTGCGAGGGCGCGGCGGACATTTCGGTTGCGCCGCTTGCCGTGACGGGTCAGGCTCCGGTCGGGGGAAACGACTCGGAGATCCTGCAGATTTGCAACGCAGGCGCGTGTCCGCTGATGTGGAGCATCTCGTTCGCGCAGAACACCCCGGTTTTGGCGATGACTGCCGCGGGTCCCGGTACGGTGGTGGACGTGAGTAAAGCGGACGCGGCGCAACTCGAGCGAGTGCTGCGCGGGGACAAGAGCGTGGAAGATCCGCAGCGCGGCAGCCATCCACTCGACGCGAGCGGCGGTCCGGATACGTTTGGCTATACATGGAAGGATTCGAACGAGCCGAGCGGACCGGTGTTCGACTGGATGGATATCTCGACCATCGGCACCAATGTAGGAATCACGGGCGACGATCAAACCGTGTCGCTGACTCTGCCATGGACGTTCCGCTTCTACGGCGCGGACTATACGCAGATAAACGCGAGTTCGAACGGCAATCTGCACTTCGGAACGGCGAGCACGGCTTACACCAACCAGATGATTCCGACCAGCGACGCGCCGAACGCCCTGCTCGCGCCGTTTTGGGACGATCTTTATCCGTCAACATCGGGCACGGTGTATTCCTATCATGACGCCGCCAACAATCGCGTCATCGTTCAATTCCATGAGATGGCTCGCATCTCGGAATCCACGTCGCGTCTGACGTTCCAGGCGATTCTCTATCAAAACGGCCGGATCGTGTTCCAGTATCTGACGCTCACCGGCACGGTGACTTCATGCACGGTGGGAATCGAGGACGCGGCGGGAACGGTGGGTTTGCCGGTGGTGTACAATGCCGCATATCTCGCCGACAATCTGGCGATCGAATTCAGCACCACGCCGCAATGGCTGACGTTCGGCGGCTCAGCCAGCGGCGTACTCGAAAGCGGCCAATGCGCGGACGTCACGCTGCTGTTCGACGCCGGAGACCTGACGGCCGGAACCTATGACGGGGAGCTGACCGTTCTCAGCAATGATCCCGATGAGAATCCGATGACGGTGCCTGTGGAATTCCACGTGGGACAGCTCGGCGAACCGGCCGGACTCACGATTTTCTACGATCCCGCCAGCGGAAATCTGGTGTTCAGGTGGGAGGTAGTGGCAGGCGCG
>JAQTRJ010000052.1 GCA_028711875.1 bacterium
GCTCGAGCGCGTGCCCGCCGACATTCGCAAGGAAGGCGGCGTGGCGCGGATGTCGGACGTGAAAAAAATCCGCGAGATTCAAAAGACGGTTTCCATTCCGGTGATGGCCAAGTGCCGGATCGGACACTTTGCGGAAGCGCAGATCCTCGAAGCGCTCGAGGTGGATTTCATTGACGAGAGCGAAGTGCTGACTCCCGCCGACGAGCATTTTCACATCGCCAAGCACGCGTTCAAGGTGCCGTTCGTGTGCGGTTGCCGCGACTTGGGTGAAGCGCTCAGGCGGATTGCGGAAGGCGCGGCGATGATCCGGACCAAGGGCGAAGCGGGCAGCGGCAATATCGTGGAAGCGGTGCGGCACATGCGGTCGGTGACGCAGGCGATCCGGCGGGCGCAAACGATGGGCGACGAAGAACTCGTAGCCTATGGCAAGGAGATCGGCGCGCCTTACGAGCTGCTGCTGCAGGTGCGGGAGCTGGGGAAACTGCCGGTACCGAATTTTGCGGCGGGCGGGATCGCGACTCCGGCCGACGCGTCGCTGATGATGCAGCTCGGCGCGGAGTCCGTCTTCGTCGGATCGGGAATTTTCAAGAGCGAAGATCCGGCGGCGCGGGCGCGGGCGATTGTGCTCGGCACGACGTTTTACAATGATCCGAAGAAGCTGGCTGAGGTATCGGAAGGTCTGCTCGCGGCGATGCCGGGTCTTGACGTGCGGACGATGCCGCAGGAAGACATGCTCTCCGTCCGCGGATGGTAGGCGGGCGCTCGGCAAACGGCGGATGGCCGGTGGTGGGCGTGTTGGCGCTGCAGGGCGACTATGCGAGACACCGCGCGGCGCTGGTGGCGGCGGGAGCGGACTCGCGCGACGTGCGCACGGCGGAGGATTTGAAGGACGTCTCGGCACTGATTATTCCCGGCGGCGAGAGTACGACCATGACGCTGCTGCTCGATGCGGGACTTCGCGAGCCGCTCGGGGAATTTTGCCGTGCGCATCCGGTGTGGGGAACGTGTGCGGGGATGATTCTGCTGGCGAAATCCTCGGGAGATTCGCGGATCCGTCCGTTGGAACTCATGGACGTGGCGGTCAACCGGAACGGATTCGGGAGGCAGGTGCATTCGTTCGAAGCGGAGTTGCGCGTGTCCGAGGAGCTGGGCGAGCGGGAGCGATCGCTGCACGGAGTGTTCATTCGCGCGCCACGGATCACGAAACTCGGCGAGGCGGTCAGGGTGCTGGCATGGCTGGGGGACGAGCCGGTGTGCGTGCGGCAGGGGACGGTTCTCGCGTCGTCGTTTCATCCGGAGCTCACGGACGATGCGCGGCTGCACCGGTATTTCCTTTCGATGCGCGGATGAGTCGCGGGGGGATTTCCATCTGCTGCGATTTCGACGGGACGATTTGTCTTCCCGATTCGAGCGAGTTTCTGCTTGAGAAATTCGGTTTGCCGGGGTGGAAGGAACTGGACGACGCGGTGTGGCGGGGCGAGATCAGCGAGCGCGACGCGTTTACGCGGCAGGTGACGATGCTGCGGGTGACGCGCGACGCGGCGCTCGAAGCCGTGCGGGAGGGCGTGCGGATTCGCGAGGGCTTTGCCCCTTTTGTTGCGTTCTGCCGCGCGCGGAAAATTCCGTTGACGATTCTTTCCAGCGGACTGCGGGTTTTGATTGACGAGTTGCTGCGCAAAGCGGGCGTGACGGAGCTGGCGGTGATCGCGCAGGACGCTCGGATCGCGGGCGACCGCTGGACGCTGATTCCGTGGACGGGCCGCAGACTGGCGGAGCATTGCAGTCATTGCAAATGCTCGTTCGTGGAGGCGGAGCGCGCGGCGGGGCGGAAGGTGGTTTACATCGGCGACGGCTACACGGATGTGTGTCCGGTGCAGCGCGCGGACTACGTCTTCGCGACGGGACGGCTGGCGGAGGAATGCGCGCACCGGGGATGGGATTTTTTTCGATTCGAATCCTTTTCGGAGATCGAGTCCAGACTCGAATCTATTGTTCACATCATAGAGCAGGATCTTTGACGATGAAAGCGATTTTTTGCAGAGTGGTTTCCCTGGCGCTCGGCGCGGCGGTGATGCTGGTATTGGGCGGATGCGACGAACCGAACACGCCGGACGTTCCGTTACGGCCGTACTCGCTGGCCGCTCAATACTTCACGCAGGGGATAGCGGCGGACGTGGAAGTGTACGGGAATCTGATCGTCGTATCGGAGCAAATGCGCGGGGCCGTCATTCTCGACGTCAGCGATCCGCGCGCGCTGGACACGGTGTTCGTGTACACGGTGAGTCCGGGCGGCTCGTGCGTTCACGCGGCTCTCGATCCGCTGCACTCGTACCTCTGCGTGTTTCCGCCCGATCTGTTTTACTATTCGGTATTCGATTACCGGATCACCAATCAGACGGACGCCCAGATTCCGATCAGTCTTCCGATGAATGGTCCGCTCGGGCAGCTCAGGGCAACCGCCGAGCAGGACACGCTGGTTATTTGGGGCACGGATGAGACCGCGAGCGACAATTTCTTCACGGGGTCGCGCTTCAGCCGTCCGTCCGAAACGTCGGAGTGGGAATTCACGCCGCTCAACCAGACGTATGTCCCGGCGAACGGCCGCGTGCACGGATTCGATATTCGCGCGGACGGAGTCGCGGCGATTGCGATCGACGAACAGGGAATTCATCTGCACCGGACGGAGCCGTTCGAAGCGCTCGGTTCGGTGGACACGCCGGGACAAGCGCACGATTGCGCGTGGAGCGGGAATCTGATCGTGGTGGCCGACGAATATCAGATGGTGCTGGTGGATGCCAGCGATCTGATGGCTCCGCAGGTCATTGCGCAGTTTCGGATGACGAGCGGCGACCGGCTGCGGCGAGTGGCGGTGGACGGGCCGTACGCGTGCCTGATGGATCTGTACGACGGAATCTTCGTCGTGGACATTTCGCATCCGACCTCGCCGAAGCTCGTGCAGGAACTCGAATTGTACGATCCGACCTCGGTGACGGCGGACGGCGGTCGGCTTTATGTGACCGATCAGGGGAACGGTTTGGTGATTTATACGAGGTGATCGCTTTGATCCCCCCGCCAACGGGGGGGCATGACGCCGGGGAAAGCGCGAGCTGATAAGGCTCGCGCTGTTTATTTTCCGGAGTGATCAGAAGAAACTCCCCCTTGTGTTCCTTCCATGAAGTGGCGGGAAGGGGAGCGATCAGGAATTTTCGCGGAAGGCGGAGAGCAGCTGTTCCCAAACGATTTCGCGGCCGTCGTGGGTGAGGGATGAGTAGGGAAGCACGGCGCGCGCGCCGCGCGAGATCAGTGGTCCGCTCAGGGAATTCACGGCGTGATTTCGCGCTTGCGCCGCGAGCTTGTCGGACTTGGTGATGACGGCGAGCCACGGGCGGCGATAGACCAGACACGCGTCGAGCATCTGTTCGTCGAGCGAGGTCAGTCCGCGGCGAACGTCGAGAATGACGACGACAAGGGCGAGGCGCGGACAGTCGCGCAGATAGTTTTCGAGCGCGCGTCCCCACTCGCGGAGCGTATCGCCGCCGACTTTCGCGTAGCCGTAGCCGGGCAGATCCACGAAGTAGCCGAGATCGCCGCCGATGAGAAAATAGTTCAGAAGCCGCGTTTTGCCGGGCGTGCGCGAGGTGAGCGCGAGATTTTTTCGCTGGGTGAGCGAGTTGATGAGCGAAGACTTGCCGACGTTGCTGCGGCCGGCGAAAGCGATCTCAGGCAGCGGACGCCGCGGCGCGCGCGCGACGTCGGGACACGAGAGCACGAATTCTGCGGTTGGGATCGTGAAACGGGGCACGGCAAACTCGCTTGGATCAATGCACGCGCCGCGCCGACGATGAGCGGCGAGCGGTTGACGCGCGGGCGGATTTTTTCGCGCGGGGAAACACGTAGTTCCAGAGCTGCTCGACGTTCTCGACGAAGTGCACGTTCATTCCGTCGCGCAATTCGGGATCGAGATCGGACCAATCCACGCGGTTCGCTTCGGGGACGAACAGCGTGTGAATTCCGGCGCGGCGGGCGGCGACGACTTTTTCGGCAAGACCGCCGATGGGAAGGATGTTTCCGCGCAGCGTGATTTCGCCGGTCATGGCGACGTCGGCGGGCACGGGCCGGCCGGAGATCGCCGAGAGCAACGCGGTGGCGAGCGTCACCCCCGCCGACGGGCCGTCTTTGGGCGTCGCGCCTTCGGGGATGTGAATGTGCACGTCGTGCGACTTGAGGAAATCGGCGGGAACGCTCCACGGCGCGCCGCGCGAACGCAGGAACGACACCGCCGCCTGCGCGGATTCCTTCATGACCTCGCCCAAGCGGCCGGTGAGAAGCAGGTTGCCCTTGCCCTTCATGAGCGTGGCTTGAATGTTGAGAATGTCGCCGCCCATTGAATTCCATGCCAGACCGACGGCGCTGCCGACGCGGTCGCCGGTGTCCACCATATTTTCTTTATACGGCGGAATGCCGAGGAATTTTTCGAGATCGGTGGGAGCGATGTCGGTCTTGCGGCCGCGATGATGGACGTTGTCGCGGGCGACCTTGCGGCAGACACGGGCGATCTGTCGTTCGAGTTCGCGCACGCCCGACTCGCGAGTGTAGACGTCCGTCACCGCCAGCAGCGTTTCGTCGGAGAGACACATTTCGTTTTTTCCGAGACCATGATCGCGGGTTTGCTTGGGAACGAGGAAGCCGCGGGCGATGGCGAGTTTTTCGTGGCGGAGATAGCCGTGCATTTCGATGATCTCCATGCGGTCCTGCAGCGGCAGCGGGATGTCGTGGCGCAGATTGGCGGTGGTGATGAACAGAACCTGCGAGAGATCGAAATCCACTTCGAGATAGTGGTCGGAGAACGCGTTGTTCTGCTCGGGATCGAGCACTTCGAGCAGCGCGGCGGCCGGATCGCCGCGGAAATCGGAGGCCATCTTATCCACTTCATCGAGCAGAAAGACGGGATTCATCGAGGCGGCGCGCTTCATGGACTGAATGATGCGGCCGGGCATGGAGCCGATGTAGGTGCGGCGATGGCCGCGGATTTCCGCTTCATCGCGCACACCGCCGAGACTGAGCCGGACGAAGCTGCGTCCCATCGCGCGGGCGATGGAACGGGCGAGCGATGTTTTTCCGACGCCGGGCGGGCCGACCAGACAGAGGATCGGCCCTTTGATTTTTTCGACGCGGGCGAGGACGGCCAGATGTTCGAGAATCCGCTCTTTGGGTTTCTTCAGGCCGAAGTGATCCTCCTCGAGAATGCGCTCGGCGGCGGCGAGATCGAGATTGTCGCGGGTCAGGACGCCCCACGGCAGCGCGCACAGCCAGTCGAGGTAGTTCTTGATGACCGAGGCTTCGGGCGACATCATCGGCATGCCCTTGAGCTTCTCGACCTCCTCTTCGGCGCGGTCGCGCACGAGCTTGGGCATTTTGGTGCGGCGAACCTTCTTGCGATAGGCGATGACGTCGGAGAAATCCTCTTCGCCCTCGTCGCCGAGTTCCTTTTTGATGACGCGCAGCTGTTCTTGCAGGTAGTAGGCGCGTTGGGAACGGCTGATTTTTTCGCGCACCTGTCCCTCGACCGAGCGCTCGATTTTAAGGATTTCGATTTCCTCTTCAAGCGTGCGGTTGATGACGCGGAATTGTTCGAGCAGGTCGGTGCGTTCGAGCGCTTCCTGCTTGGCGGGCAGCGCGAGCGGAAGATGAGTCAGAATAAAATCGGCGGTGCGCTCGGGATCGGACAGCCCGGCCAGAGACATGAGGACTTCGTCGGGGAGCTGGCGATTCAGGGTGACGAAATCGCGGAACTGGCGGACGGCGATCTTCATCTGGGCGCGCGTTTCGAGAGGCTCGGTTCCCGTGAGTTCGAGCGAATCGGGGAGCGCATCGAACGAGTTGCCGTGGAGCGTGAAGCCCGTGGCGCGGGCGCGATGCAGACCCTCGACAAGAACTTTCACGAGGCCGTTGGGGAGCTTGAGGGTCTGCAGCACACTGGCGATCACGCCCACCGAGAAGAGATCATCGGGTGTGGGGTCTTCCTGATTGGAATCGCGCTGGGCGAGCAGGAACAGCCGCTTGTCCCCGGCGATGGCGCGTTCGACGGCGGCCAGAGTCCCGGGCCGGCCGATGAGCAGCGGGAAGATCATCGAAGGGAACACGATCAAGTCCCGCAGCGGGAGCACGGGCAAGTGGGCGGAGTCGGTGATCGGTTGGGGTGTGGACATGGCTATGGCAGCAGGTTCATGAATGCCGGGTGAAAGAGATAATATACGAAATTCGAATGGGGAATGCCACTGTCCGGACGGCAGTGCGAGGCGAAAAAGCGGAAAGGCCGACACGTTGGAAAGCTGAACGAGGCGCGGTGTCCGGAATGACCAGAGGCAACGAAACGGGCGCACGGTCGTGCGCCCCTGAGAGAATCTATAGAAAAGCGAGAGTCAGAGGAGTTAGATTTCGCGGCGGAGTCGCTTGACGGGAATGCTGAGCTGTTCGCGATATTTCTGCACGGTGCGGCGGGCGATGGGATAGCCCTCCTGCGCGAGCATCTCGGCGATGGTTTGATCGGAATAGGGATCGGATTTGTCTTCGAGGTCAATGATCTCGCGCAGGCGGGACTTGATGACCTTGGTGGAGATTTCTTCGCCGTCGGTGGTTTCCATCCGTTCGGAGAAGAAATATTTCAATTCGTACACGCCCCATTCGGTCTGCACGTATTTGCCGGACGTGACGCGGGAGATGGTGGAAATGTCCATGCCGATATCTTCGGCGATATCCTGCAGGATCATCGGCTTCAAGTGATCCTTGCCGTGACGGAAAAAGCCCTCTTGCCGCTTGACGATAGCGCGCATGGTGCGGAGAATGGTGGTCTGGCGCTGATGAATGGCGTTGATGAACCAGCGCGCGCTCTCCATTTTCCGGGTGACGAACTCTTTGACTTTTTTATCGGAGTTGGCCGACAGGAACATGTCCTTGTAGGCCGTGTTGATGTGGAAGCTGGGGATGCTGCTGTCGTTGAGATAGACCACAAATTCGCCGTCATCGCCGACGCGGGTGACCACGACGTCGGGGACGATGTAGTTTTGCTTTTCGTCGAAATAGCCTTCGCCGGGCTTGGGATTCAGCTTCTTGACGTCAGTAAACGCCTGCTTGACGACATCGAGACCGACGTCGAGCTTGCGGGCGATGACCTCGAACCGCTTGTTCATAAAATCGTCGTAGCAATCGGAAACCATGCGGAGCGCGAGCCGGATTTTTTCGGGATGCTCGTGCTGCCGCAACTGAATGAGCAGACACTCCTGCAGATTGCGGGCGGCGATGCCGGGCGGATCGAGCTGCTGAACGACGGAAAGCACGTATTCGGCGACGGAGACCTCAACGTTGAGTTCGCGGGCGATCTCCTCGATCGGATAGTTCAGATAGCCGTCCTTGTTGACGCTGCCGATGATGTATTGACCGACGCGGAATTCCTCGTCGTTCAGGTGCTGCAGCCGAAGCTGCTCTTCGAGATGCTCGGCGAGCGTGGGGACGAACGGACGGGGCGCGTCGGCGAGCTCGTCGGGGACGTAGCGCGAGGTTTTGAAGATGGCGGTTTCCTCGTCGTCGAGGAAGTTCTCCCAGTCCATATCTTCGGATTTCTCCGGGGGCGCGGTTTCTTCCGGCTTTTCGGGTTGGGGGGCGACGGGTTCCTCGGCCTGATCGTAGGTGGCGGCGGCGGTTTCGGTTTCGACCTCGACCTGCTCCTTGTCCACGATGGCCTCATCTTCGGCGAGTTCCTCGAGGAACGGATTTTCCTGCAGCTCGGCGCGCACGCGCAACTCGAGCTCGAGCAGCGGGAGCTGGATCAGCTCGCTGCGGAGGATCTGCTGGGGCTGCAGGTATTGTTCAAGCCGTTGCCGAAGTTCTTGGCGAAGTTGATGCATCAGGTTGGTCTCCGAAGGCAATCAGATCTCAAGATAACAGAAGAGATGTTGAAAAGCAAGTCCGCCGCGCGCGCCGCCATGTTGCGAATCGGAAACATGCGCGGACGCGGCGCGCCTCGTTCGTGGTATCGGGTCAATGCGGAGCAATCTGAAACCGCTTCACTCCCTTGATTCCCTCGCGAGCGGGGACTATCTATCGGTCAAGGCGGAAATCTTCTCCGAGATAAATGCGGCGCGCCTCCTCGTCGTTGGCGAGAAACTCGGCCGAGCCTTCCTTCAGGAGACGGCCGCTGTGAATCAGATAGGAACGGTCGGTGATGGCGAGCGTCTCGTGGACGTTGTGATCGGTGATGAGCACGCCGATTCCGCGTCCCTTCAGAGACATGACGATGTGCTGGATGTCATTGACGGCGATCGGATCAATTCCGGCGAACGGTTCGTCGAGCAGCATGAATTTGGGATCGGTGACGAGCGAGCGGGCGATCTCGACGCGCCGTCGTTCGCCGCCGGAGAGCTGAAACCCGCGGCTCTTGCGAACGTGGGTCAGCCGGAATTCTTCGAGCAGCGCCTCCATGCGCTCTTTCCGGTCGCGGCGCGTGAGCGGCATGAATTCGAGAATGCAGAGCAGGTTTTGCTCGACGGTCAGTTTGCGGAAGACCGACGGTTCCTGAGAGAGATAGCCGATGCCGAGCCGCGCGCGGCGATACATGGGCAGCCGGGTGATGGGACGCCGGCCGAAGAGCACTTGGCCGCCGTTGGGCTTGATGATGCCGGTGACCATGTAGAAGGTGGTGGTTTTGCCCGCGCCGTTCGGCCCGAGCAGACCGACGATTTCGCCGGTGGACACGGACACGGACACACCGTCCACCACCTTGCGGCGGCCATAGAATTTCACCAGATTCTCGCCGCGCAGCATATAGCCGTGCGCGGAGTCGGGCGTCGGCGCGGCGGTCATTGGCCCTCCGCCGTGCGCCGCCGGCGAATCAGGAACCAACCGCCGATGACGAGACCCCAGGTGAGGAAATGCGCGACGGTGGCGAGGTTTTGACCGAGATGCTCGGACGCTCCGGTGTAGCGGAACTCGATGGTGTGTTCGCCGGGTTTCAGAAATAATCCGCGCACAAAACCGTTGACGAGATAGATTTCGGTGTCGAGGCCGTTGTCGGTGGCCGACCAGCCCGGCTGGTAGTGCGCATCGCTGAACACCATGAACGCGGGAGTGGGGACGCTGGCGTGAATGCGAACATGATGAGGAGTATACTCGGTGATGGTCGCGGTTTTGTCGGGATGAGGAACGGGCGTTTCCGGCAGCGGACGATCCACCACGGCCATATAATCCCAGAGGAAACTGGGATCGGTGAGACGGCGCATCGTCGCGGCGCGGTCGGAGATGACGTAGACCGAATCCACGAAATAGACGCGATCCAGCGCGCGCGGATTGCGATAGAGATAGTGTTTGGCGGCGGCGTCTTCGGCTACCGGTTCGAGATTGAGGAGCGGGGGCAGCGGCGATTCGGAGAGAAAATATTTGCAGTTCATCGCCGAGAAGAACGGCATGTTGAGCGGAATGCGGCGGTCGGGGCCGTTGAAGAAGACGTTGTCCACGAGGTCCTGATAGCTGCGCATCTTCGCGCCGTGATAGCCGCCGAGCGAGGAGATGTTCCAATAGGCCCAGCGATTATCCTGCATGAGTCGGCCGATCGGCATGACGCGAAACGTGGCGGTGTCCTGCTTCAGCGCGCGCACGACGCGGGACGGTTCGAGCGAGGCAATCGAGCTTCCGGCGGGTTGGAGATCGAAAAACTGCGTGGAGAAGCGGGCGAGATCCACAACGGTGACCAGCAGGATACCCGCGAGAAACACGGCGGGCTTGATCTGGCCGCGCACTTTCAGCCAGCAGAGAGCGGACGCCAGCGCGAGCCAGAGCAACGTCAGCAGCAGATCGGTGCGCAGGAGTCCGAAGCGCAGGGCGCGAATCTGCCCGAGTTGCTCCGGGCTGTAGTGAGCCTCCTCGCCGCTCTTGACGAAACTGCCGAAGGAACTCGCGAGCGAATCGCCGGCCGCGAGGATGATGAGCAGCAGAGCGGCGCAGCCGATCATGCCGATGAG
>JAQTRJ010000359.1 GCA_028711875.1 bacterium
GAAGCGGAGAGCGACCGGTTTATGATGCAGGAGGCATTGCGCTATATTCGTGAGCATCCTCGCCATTACCTCCAGCTTACCTGGCGTCGGCTTGGGTATTACGTCTGGTTTGTACCCTATCATGCCTTGGCCCAGAATATAGTCTATCGCCTGTCATGGATCGCTGTCCTCGTTTTGGGTGGTATTGGATTGATTCGTGCCATCCGCCGTCGTGTACTGGATCCTGCAATACCTGCAACCTTCCTTGCATTCTTGCTCCTTTACGTTCCCATCATCGTGTTGCCTCGGTATCGCATTATTTCGGTCGTGCTGATGCTGCTTCTGGCGGCCTATTCAATGAGCGAGATTAGTAATCGCTGGCGGCTCTTCGGCGGCATCGGCGAGGATTATCGTGAGCGGACATAGCGCGGAGCGACAGCAGGGATTGCTCGTGATTTATGCGGCCACACTGGCGCTCGCGGTGCGCGTTGCGGCGGTGTTCGTGCTGGCCGATCCGCACACAGCCTATTACGAATACATGCTGATCGCGCGGAATCTGCTGGGGGGACTTGGGTATTCGTACAACGATGACGGGCTGATGCCGATGCAGCCGACGTCGCTGTTTCCGCCGCTGTACGTGTATTTCTGCGCGCTGTTCATGAATCTCTCGCCCGCGAATTTTCTGCCGCTCTATCTGGCGCAGGCGGTGGTGGGAGCGTCGGGCGTGATTCCCGCGTTTCTGCTGGGACGGAAGTGGTTCGATGAGCGCACAGGGCTGATTTTCGCCGCGCTGTACGCTCTCTATCCCGAGATGATCGTGCTGGTGACGCGGCCGGTTCCCGAGTTTGCGCTGATCGTCATCGCGCTATGGCTGATCTATTTCTACGCTCGGATGCGCGAACGTCTGCGAGCGAGTCTGCCTGTTGGGCGATCTGTTTTGGGATTGGGAATTGTCGGCGGTGCGGCGCTGCTCGTTCGCGAATCGGCGGCGGTAATTCTCGCGGCGATTTTCGTTTCTTTGATCCTTGCCGAAAGAAATCGCCGGAGGACGCTGATGCGAGTGATCCTGCCGGCGGCGGCCGTAATGCTTATCGTGCTGTTGCCGTGGATGGCGAGAAATGCGATCGTTCAACAGAAATTTATTCCCCTGCGGACGGGATTCGGATTGAACCTGTGGGTGGGCAATAATCCGTATTCGGCGGGAACGGCGCGCAAAATAGACGGGGAAAAAGTAAGATTCACGCTGCCGCCGGAATATGCGGAGACATTCCTGAATCATCTCCCCGACGACGAACAGGATCGCGACGATACTTACTTTCGGGAAGCGATGCGTTTCATTCGCGAGACTCCGGCGGACTATCTGCGGTTGTGCGCGAACCGGCTGATGTACATGTTGTGGTTCGATCCGACTCACCCCTTGACGGGTCAGGTGGTCTACCGATGGTCGTATATCCTGCTGTGGATCGTGGCCGTGCCGGGTGCGGTGATGGCGGTTAGACGACGATGGCTCGATCCGGTTTTGCCTCTGACCTTTTTGGGTTTCTTCGCTCTCTACGTGCCGATTATGGTTCTGCCGCGCTACCGCGAGGTGCCGGTGGTGATTCTGCTGTTGCTGGCGGCCTTTGCCGTTGGGCAGATCAGGCTGTCGAGAAAGGCTGTCCTATGAAACCTCGGTTGCGGGTCGGCTGCCAGCAGCCGACACCGCATTGCCATTGCCGGTCAGGAGACCGACAACGGTGCGCCAAAGAAGAGCTTGCTTCCGCCATGAGTCTTTATTATCTTGTATTATGATCCGTCCGGCTTCACTGAACAAGCATCCGCATGTCCCGGCGCTTCTCTTCCTCATGGGAGCGCTCTTCTGTGCCGGGATCATTCCAACCCGTGCGGAAGAATCTCTTTCGCTGCCGTACGCCCGCACCGAACACGGCATCTATCAGTATCTGGACAGGCTCGAGACGGCAGGGGACGTTCCGCTCGTTTCGCGCACGCGGCCGTATTTATCGCTGATCCGTCATGATCTTCCGGTTCGGGAGAGTGCAACGCTTGCGCGCGAATTCCGCCGCTATGCGGGAGAAAGCGCGGCGGGGATGTACGGAATTGGCAGAAGTTCGATCCCTGCGCGGGAATCGGATTGGAGAACGTTGCGCCGATGGCTCGGACTGCGCGACGAATCGGCCCCGTGGTTCTATGGGAGCGGTTTTCATTTTGCGCACTGGAGCTACGACTCGACGCTGGCCGTCACGGTGCAGCCGGTGTATGGATATGAGATTTTTGATACGGACGACGAGCGCGGCGCGATCGCGCGGTTCACGGGCGGAATTCGGGTGGAAGGAGGGTTTGCGGGGCGGCTGCGATTTCTGATGGATTTTCGCGATCACACGGAGAGCGGCAATGGACCGTATAACTCGCGAGACCAACTCTACGGAGACCGGTGGGCGGCGGTGGAACTTAAGGGAAATTCCTCCACCAGCTACGACATTTCCGAGTCGTTTCTGCAATACTACGGGCGGAATTTATCGGTGACGGCAGGGCGGGGGAGACATCGCTGGGGGCCGGCGCAGTTTGGTTCCCTGTTTTTGAATTCGCAGGCTCCGCCG
>JAQTRJ010000360.1 GCA_028711875.1 bacterium
TCAATGCCCCTACAACACGAATGAAGCGTTTCGCAACTCGGACATCAAGTTTCCTTCGATCAAGAATGAGAATGGGGTTGACGTCTCGATCTCTGAAGCGCGCATGCGCGTGCTGTCGGAAAGCCCAGTGCAGCAGGTTCGGCGCGACGCAGCGCTGGGTTTGCTGGGCACCTATGGTCAGTACAAAAACACGGCCGCCCAGCTCATGACCGGCAATATTGCGGGCGATATTTTCTATGCGCAAGCCCGCGGCTACGCCTCGTGTCTGCACGCGTCTCTGGATCAAGACAACATTGACACGACGGTGTTCCTCAATCTCATCGAGACGGTGAAGCAAAATGCCGGTCCGCTCCAGCGCTACGTGGACCTTCGCCGCCGGGCGCTTGGCTTGGACTCGATCCATCTCTATGACATGGCCGTGCCGGTCATTGCCGAAACGCGCATGAAAGTTCCCTATGAGGAAGCGGTGGCGAACGTGAAAACGGCGCTCGCGCCGCTCGGCAAGGACTATGTTGCCGTGATGTCACAGGGAGTGGAGAGCGGCGGCTGGGTGGATGTCTATGAGAATCAGGGCAAGTATCAGGGGATGTACTCGTGGAGCAGTTATCAGAGCCATCCATACGTGCTCTGCAACTGGAGCGACACGATGGACGACGCGTTCGGGCTGGCGCACGAACTCGGACACGCCATGCACTCGTGGCACACGCATAAGCACCAGCCTTACGTGTACGGCCAATACACACTCTTTGTGGCCGAAGTGGCTTCAACCTTCAACGAAGCCTTGCTCATGGATTATCTGCTGAAAAAGGAGAAGGATCCGGCCAAGCGGCTCTATCTGATCAACCAGTACATTGATAACATCCGCGGGACGGTCATCACGCAGGTGATGTGGGCCGATTTCGAGCTGCGCATGCACCGCGCCGCCGAAGCCGGCGAGCCGCTCACGGCCGAGACGCTCTCCGATATGTACATGCAGACCCTGCGCGACTATTACGGCACGTCGGCCGCCGTGGACAGCCAATATGCCTACACGTGGATCCGCATTCCGCATTTCTACCGGAATTTCTACGTGTACAAGTACGCCACCGGCTTCATCGCCGCCGAAGCGTTGTCGCAGAAGGTGCTGAAGGGGGAGAAAGACGCGCGGGAGAAGTACATTAATTTCCTGTCTTCGGGGTCCTCCGATTACTCTCTGGAATTGCTGAAGAATGCCGGGGTGAACCTGACCTCTCCCGTCCCCGCGGAAGCGACGATGAAAAAATTCGGCGAGTTGGTGGATGAGATGGAGAAGCTGCTCAAGCAGATGAAGAGAATCTGAGATTCACATCGGATTCCACAAGAGGCCGGATCGCGCGATCCGGCCTCTTGTCGTTTGACGATGCGAAAAACAAGGGATGGCGTCAGGCGAGCAGCCGCCGTGCGCAGCGCGGGCCGAGATAGATGAAGGGAGTATAGACCTGAATCAGATTGGCGCCCAGCGCAAGACATTCGCGCACGCGCTCGGGAGTGGATAGTCCTCCGGCCGCGATGAGAGCTTGCTCGTCCGACAATTCCCGGCGAAGAATCGTCAGCAGCTCTTGCGTTCGTGGGAACTGCGGAGCGCCGGAGAGTCCGCCGCGCTCGATCACGGCGGCGCGCGGCGCGAGCTCGCGCCGCAGCGTCGTATTGCCCGCGACCACTCCCGCCAGTTTCAGTTCGCGCGCGAGCTTTCCTACGGCGGCGAGGTCGTCGTCGGGCAGGTCGGGCGCGATCTTCACCAGCAGCGGCTTCTTCAATCGCCACGCGTTCATCTCGGCCAGCGCGCAGAGCAGGGGACGCAGCCGCTCGACCGCCTGCAAATCGCGCAGACCGGCGGTATTGGGCGACGACACGTTGACCACGAAGTAATCGCCGACTTCATCAAGGCGGCGGAACACCTGCAGGTAATCGCTGGCGGTTTTCTCAGGCGGCGTGTCGGCGTTTTTGCCGAGATTGATTCCGACGGGAACGCGCAGCCGCCCGCTCGCGCGCAGCGTCACGAGCCGCGCGTGGACAGCCTCCATTCCGTCGCCAGGGAAGCCGAGCGCGTTGACGAGCGCTTCCGATTCCGGGAATCGCCACAGCCGCGGCTGCGGATTGCCCGGTTGCGGGCGGGGCGTCACCGTGCCCACTTCCACGAACGCGAATCCGAGTTCCTGCAATGCGAGCACGCAGCGCGCGTCCTTGTCGAACCCCGCCGCCACGCCGAGGCGGTGGCGGAAGCGCAGCCCCATGAGTTCGACGGGCTTTTCGGGAATGCGTCCGGCGATTGCGCGCAGCGTGGCGCGCCCGATCGCACTCGATTGAGCCGCGCTCAGGGAACGCACCGCCGACGTGTGAACGGATTCGGGATCGCGCAGGAAGAGCAGCTTGCGGAAAAGGGAATACATGTCGTGATGTTGAGATAGACTGGTCGGGGATATTTGCGGCCGGGTGGCGCGCGCGATCGTCGGCTGGCGGCTGAAAAGTCCTGCGCTGAATCCGGTTCGGCGAGCGGAGACTCAGAAATTCACGCCCGAAGCCAGAGCGAATTCAAACGCACCGTCGCTATTCCAGGC
>JAQTRJ010000361.1 GCA_028711875.1 bacterium
CGTGATCGGCAAAATGGACATCATCACGACCACGCTGGGCAAGGCGCTCGGCGGAGCGTCGGGCGGCTGCGTAAGCGGACGGCGCGAGATCGTGGAAATGTGCCGGCAGAAAGCGCGGCCGTATTTATTCTCGAATACGGTTGCACCGGTGATCGTGTCGGGGGCCATCGCCGTGCTCGATCTGATTTCCAAGACCACCGAACGCCGCGATAAGCTTGAGCAGAATACGATCTACTGGCGCAAGCTGCTCACCGAAGCGGGCTTCGACATCAAGGCGGGCGAAAGTCCGATCGTACCGGTCATGCTCTACAACGCGAAGCTGGCGCAGGACGTGGCCCGCGATTTGTACGCCGAAGGAATCTACGTGGTCGGTTTCTTTTTCCCGGTGGTGGCGAAGGGACAGGCGCGCATCCGCACGCAGCTTTCAGCGGCGCACGAGACGCGACATCTCGATCAGGCCATCGCCGCGTTCAGGAAGGTCGGGAAGAAATACGATATTCTCGGCAAAGGCAAGAAAGAAATCATCGCCCAATACGGCATGTAGCCGTCTGTGAAGCCCACTTACAGGGTCACTCTCGAATGACATTCGATTCGGTTCTCGATCATCTCACAGCGCGCGGTCTGCTTTTGCAGACGAGCAACGCCGACGAGCTCCGCGCGCATTTTGCGACACCGGGTCAGCGGATCTACATCGGCTTCGATCCGACGGGGAATTCGATTCACGTGGGACATCTGCTGCAGGTGATCGTGCTCTCGCATTTGCAGAAGGCGGGACACGTGCCGATCATCGTGATCGGCGGCGCGACGGGGATGATCGGCGATCCGAGCGGACGGTCGAGCGAGCGGACGCTGCTGACGCCGGAGATCATCGCGGAAAATTCCGAGGCGCTGCGGCGGCAGATTTCCCCGTTCATTGATTTCACGGGACCGAACGCGGCGATCATGGTGGACAACCTCGAGTGGACGGGAAAGTTCTCGTTCATTGGCTGGCTGCGCGACGTGGGCAAGCACTTCACCGTGAACTACATGATGCAGAAGGAGTCGGTGCGGGCCCGGCTCGAGGATCGCGAGCAGGGAATTTCCTACACGGAATTCAGCTATATGCTGCTGCAGGCGAACGACTTTTTGCATCTTTACGACACCTACGGCTGCCGCGTGGAAGGCGGCGGCAACGATCAGTGGGGCAACATCACCGCCGGAATTGATCTGATCCGCAAGAAGCGCGGCGTGGAAGCCTACGGGATGACCTGTCCGCTGATCACGACGGCGTCGGGAGAGAAATTCGGCAAGTCGGCGGGCAACGCGGTCTGGCTCGATCCCGAGCAGACAAGTCCCTATCAGTTCTATCAATACTGGATTCGCAGCGACGATCGCGACGTTGAGAAGTATCTCAAGATGTTCACGTTTTTGCCCCTCGATGAGATTGACGCCATCTGCCGCGCGCACGAACAGCACCCGGAGAAACGGGACGGTCAGAAGCGGCTGGCCGAGGAGATCACGCGCATCGTTCACGGCGCGGACGGACTCGCGAAAGCGCGGACGGCCACCGAGATTTTCTTCGGCAAGGAGATCGTCGGGCTGACGGACAAGGAATTGCAGGCGATCTTCGCAGATGTGCCTTCTCACGAACTGCCGCGGGCGACGCTCGAAACCGCTCCGCTCTGCAGCGGACTCCTGGCCGAAGCGGACGTGTTCAAGAGCAAGGGCGAAGCGAAGCGGATGATTCAAAGCGGCGGACTCTACCTGAACAATCGGCGAATCACGAGCGACGCGCCGATCACCCGCGAACATCTGGCCACGGAGACCACACTGGTGGTGCGAACGGGCAAAGCGAACTACCATCTGATTCGGTTCCGGCAGGACTGATGGACAGGGTATCTGAAAACGAAAACGGGTCCCCTGAGTGAGACCCGTTTTTTTGCGGCAGGATCGCGGAATCAGTGACCGGCGCTCTCCGGTTCATGAGCATCCTTTACCGCTGGCGGCTCCTGTGCCCGAGCGCGGGCGGCATCAAGCATAGCCAGATATTTGTGCGGTTCTTTGTTGAAGGCCTGGATGCAGCCGTCGCAGCAGAAGCGCACCAGACGGTTCTGATAGACGTATTCCGTCGGCTTGCCCATCTCGCCGAGCTTCTCGCCAGTGACGACGCACGTTTCCAGCGGATAATCATCCTTCTGTGCGGCAGCAATGGCGGCGTCGAGTTTTTTCGTCCATTTCTTCTGATTCTTCCCGAACGTTTCAACACAGGAGTTGCAGCAGAATCTCACCTCGCGGCCATCGTAGGATTTTACGACGGCCTCGCCCATTGAACCAAGTTTCTCACCGCTGACGATGCAGTAATCCAGCGGGTAGGCGGCGGAGTTCGAGAGCGGCGCGGCTTCTTCGGCCAGCAGCGGCAGCGAAACGAGCAGCGCGAGCACGAGCATTGCCAGTGGATGGCGTGGGCTAATCATAGGACAGTTCCTTTCAGATCAGTGAATGACAGTAAGCGATGTTTAAAATGAAATCGGCGGACAAGGTCCCGGCCGGGTTGCGCGGAACGCGGGTGCCGTCAGCGGATGTTCTCAACGCTGA
>JAQTRJ010000362.1 GCA_028711875.1 bacterium
CGATCTGGCTTGTTTATCTCAGTCCGGTGCTGGGCGGGATTGTCGCCGACCGCTGGCTGGGATTCGGCCGCTCAATTCTAATCGGCGCGGCATTCATGGGGATGGGACATTTTTTGCTGGCGTTTCCGCCGCTGCCCACGTTTTTCGCGGGACTCGGATGTTTGATTGTCGGCAACGGACTGTTCAAGCCGAACATCTCGACCTTGCTTGGCAATCTCTACCGCCACATGCCCGAAAAGCGCGACGACGCGTTCAACATTTTTTATATGGGCATCAATCTGGGCGCGTTCATTTCTCCGATCGTAGCGGCGACGCTGCGCAATACGCTCGGCTGGCACTACGCGTTCGGCGCGGCGGGAATCGGGATGATTATTTCGGGAATTATTTTCACCGTCTTCAAGAAACACTATGTGGCGGGTGACATTCACAGCGATGTGGTGGAAGACGCCGCGCATCGCGTGGTTCCCGTGTCGCGCGCGCAGGAGAAGAAGCGGCTGGCGGCGCTGGGACTCGTATTTCTGATCGTGATTATCTTCTGGATGGCGTTCGAGCAGAACGGCTTCACGCTGAATTTCTGGGCGCGCGACGCGACGGACGCGAGCGCCATGCCGCGCCTAACGCTGGATCAGAATCATCTGAAGGAAACGGGTGAGCCAAGACTGGCGGCGGAACTCACGCAGGCGATCAATCCGATGTTTGTGCTGCTGTTCACGCCGCTGCTGGTGAGCTTCTGGAATTTTCTGCGTCGTCGTCGCCGCGAACCGTCCACGGCAGCCAAGATCGGAATTGGCATGCTCATCACCGCCGGAGCCTACGTGATTCTGACGTCGGGCGCGCTGCTCGGCGGAAACTTCGGACGCGTGCACGTCGGCTGGCTGGTCTCGGCGTACGCGACGATTACCGTTGCCGAACTCTGTCTTTCGCCAATGGGACTTTCGCTGGTGAGCAAACTCGCTCCCGCGCGGATTCGCGGAATGATGATGGGCGGCTGGTTTGCGGCATCGGCGGCGGGCGGCTGGCTGGCCGGACTCGTCGGCGGACTGTGGGATCACATGCCGCATTCGAATTTCTTTTTGATTATGGTAGTCGCATCGCTGATCGCGGCCGCCGTGTTCTTTTTGGTGATCAAGCATATTCGACCGACGATTGCCGAGGCGGAACAAGCCGCGCTCGCCTCCAAACAGTGATTCTTGCGAACGGTCGGCTGCAAGCAGCCGACACCGCGCTTTTTGAGGAACTTCATGAACGCAGCCGTCAAGCACAAGCATCCGGTGGGTTTGCCCGTTCTGTTTTTTACGGAGATGTGGGAGCGTTTCAGTTTCTATTGCATGCTCTCGATTCTCTCACTCTACATGAACGAGGCGCTCGGATTCAGCACGGCGAAGGTCGGTCAGATTTATGGCGGATACATCGGTCTCGTCTATTTCAGCCCGCTGTTCGGAGGGTTGCTGGCCGATCGCGTCTTTGGATTCGGGCGAGCGATTCTGATCGGCGCGGTGTTCATGGCGATGGGGCATTTTCTGCTCGCGTTTCCGCCGATGCCGACGTTCTTTGCGGGACTGGGCTGTCTGATCATCGGCAACGGGCTGTTCAAGCCGAACATCTCGACTTTGCTCGGCAATCTCTATCGCGACATGCCGGAGAAGCGCGACGAAGCGTACAATATTTTTTACATGGGGATCAACGTCGGCGCGTTTTTCTCGCCGATAGTCGCGGCCTGGCTGCGCAACGCCTACGGCTGGCACTACGCGTTCGGCGCGGCGGGGATCGGCATGATTATTTCGCTGATTCTGTTCGCCTCGCTGAGAAAGTATACGATAGCGGGCGAGACTGAGAATCGCACCACGCATGATACTCGCGACATCCAATTGACGCCGCAGCAGGAGCGGTCGAGGATTTTCGCGCTGCTCATGGTGTTCGCGATCGTGATCGTGTTCTGGATGGCGTTCCATCAGAACGGCTACACGCTGACGTTCTGGGCGCGCGACGCGACGGACGCGACCAACATGCCGGAATTGGTTTTGGACAAGGATCATCTGCGGGAGACCGGCGAACCGCGACTCGCGGGCGAACTGACGCAGGCGATCAATCCTTTTTTCGTGCTCGCCTTCACGCCGCTGATCGTGATGTTCTGGACGATGCTGCGGCATCGGCGGCGCGAACCTTCAACGGCGGCGAAGATTGGGATCGGCATGCTGCTCACGGCGGCGGCCTATGGGATTATGACGTTCGCGGGACTTGTCGGCGGCGACATCGGACGGGTGAGCATCGGCTGGCTGATCTCGACCTACGCCGTGATTACCATGGGGGAATTGTGTCTCTCGCCGATGGGACTCTCGCTGGTCAATAAACTCGCTCCGGCGCGAATGCGCGGGCTATTGATGGGCGGCTGGTTTGCGGCGACGGCCACGGGAAATTATCTGAGCGGCATTGTTGGCGGACTCTGGGAAAGGCTGCCGCACAGTTCGTTTTTCATGATTCTCTCGATTGCGTCGGTGGGAGCGGCGGGGGTGTTGCTGCTTGTCATCAAGAAAATTCGTCCGACGATTCAGGAGGCGGAGCAGATGGCGC
>JAQTRJ010000363.1 GCA_028711875.1 bacterium
CGATGACCCGGCCGATTCCGAGCATGACCGCGGCCACGATTCCCGAAAGAGAAGCCGGCACGATGACTTTCCAAATCGTTTGCAGCCACGACGCACCCAGCGCGAGCGACGCTTCTTTGAACGAGCGCGGCACGCCGCGAATCGCGTCCTCGGAAATCGAGATGATGGTAGGAATGGCCATCAGCGCGAGCCGCACGGCTCCGGTGATTGCGGTTTGGCCGGTGGGCAGATGGAACGTTTTTTAATCAGGGGCGCGAGAACGATCAAACCGAAAAAGCCGATCACCGCCGAGGGTAGACCGGCCAGAAGCTCGACAAACGGTTTGAGAATCTCCCGCTCGGCGGGACGGGCGATTTCCGCGATGTAGATTGCGGAGAATACTCCCAGCGGCACGGCGATGATCGTTGCTACGAGGGTGACAAGCAGAGAACCGCTGAGCAACGGCAGGATTCCGAACAGCTCTTTTTCAAAAGAGACCGGATTCCAACGCGTGTTCAGCAGTTCCCAGAGACCCGGATCGCGCGCGAACGGCAGCGACTCCCGACCCATGAAAAAGAAAATCAGCAGAACGATCAGGATCGAGGTGATGTGCTTCTCCTCCAGGCGAGCGCGACAGCTTGCGAGCGCCGCTTCCGCCACCGGCCCCGGCTCGATCGCCGGCCACTGCTTCCACAGACGGGATTCTCCTGCTCGAGCCGGGACAGCGCGAGCAGATCCTCGATGATCGCGTTCAGCCGGTCGGCGTTGCGCGCCAGACGATCGAGAAACGCGCGCCGGGTTTTCGGATCGTCGGCCGCGCCTTCGCGCAGTGTTTCAACGTATCCCTGAATCGAAGTGACCGGCGTTTTCAATTCATGCGACACGTTGGCCACGAACTCGCGGCGTACGGTTTCCAAACGGCGAATCCGGGTGACGTCGTTCAGCACGATGAGCAGACCGATCCGCCGGCCCTGAGTGTCGCGAAGATCGGTTCCGGTCACCTGCAGCGTTCGGTCGCCGAGGGAACCCGCCCGCACTTCGGTTTCGCGCACGGCGTCCGCGCGCTGCATCATGCCGGTGACGAATCGCTGCAATTCGCTTGCGCGAATGACTTCCGTGAGCATTCGTCCGACAACGCGTTCGCCATCCACGCCCAGCAGTTTCGTCGCGGCGTTATTCATGAAAAGAATATGCTCGCGATGATCCACCGCGACGACACCTTCGCGGAGGCTGATCAGAATCGCCTCCTGCTCGTTGCGGCGAAGCATCAGCGTTCGGAGCTTGTCGTCAAGCCGTGCCGCCATGTCATTCAAAGCCGCGGCCAGGTCGCGCATCTCTGTGCTGCCGGTTGCCGCTATCGGTTGCGAAAAATCACCAGCGCGTCGAACGAGAGACTTCCCGTCGCTTCGCCCTGTTTGCGGCGCAACACGGCGCGCACGCGCGCCGATAGAACGCGCGGACTGAACGGTTTGGTGATGTAATCGTCGGCGTCGAGCTCCAGTTCGCTGACCACGTCCGCCTCTTCCGTGCGCGCCGTGAGCATAATGACGGGAATGTGTGCCGTGTCGGGGGACGACTTCAGTTTTCGACAGAGATCAAGACCGTCCACGTCTCCCGGCAGCATGATGTCCAAAACGACGGCGTCCGGCGGGTGCGAGTGGATCTCCGCCAGCGCGCGCTCCGCGTTTTCAACGCCGATCACGCGATAGCCTTCGCGCGAGAGATTGTACGTCACGATCTCGCGGATGTCCTCTTCGTCGTCCACCACCAAAATATGGGCTTTGTTCATGAGTCCCGCTCCGCGAGCGATGGAAACGAAACGCCCTATGAGAAGGGCGAGCCGATGGCCCGCCCTTCAGAAATTTCCGCTGGCTCTATCCCAGCACTCCGAATGTCAACAACGCCGCCAGAATGACGCCCGCGATGCTCTCGCCAGCGATGCAGCCCGACGCGATCGGAATGGTATACATGTCGTTCCATTTGGGAGCGCGTTTTTCCAGAATGTACGCCGCCACCGCGCCGAGGAACATCGAAAAGCTCGTGTAGGCAGGAATCATCATGGCGATGCCGAGCGCGGCCGGGGAGGGGGTATAAGGACGCGCCTTGGGATAGACCTTATCCACAATCACGATCAGCGTGCCGGCCAGAAACGCAATGCCCATGGCCAGCACGGCGCTCGACGGCAGTGTGCGGAGTCCCTGCGAGAGCACCTTGGCCACGCCCGCCCACACCAGCGCGGACGGCGCGGGGAATTGCTGCCCGCCCAGCGCGTTCGCGTCGGGCACGAGAATAAAATAGGCGGGCACGCAGAGAAACGCTCCCGCGAGCACGCCGAATAACTGCGCGATGAACTGTTTGCGCGGATGCGCGCCGACCATGTGGCCGACTTTCAGATTGGAAATCGTATCGGCGCAGCTTGCGGCGGCTCCCGCCGTCACGCCGGCCGTCATCAAATTGGCGGTCATGTTGCCGGGTGCGATCACGCCGTAGGTAAGCTGTGTGATCTTGCCCATCGCGCCGATCGGATTGATCCCGATCTCGGCGGCGGCCCGCGTGGCCACCGCGGCAAGGAAGAAGGTCA
>JAQTRJ010000053.1 GCA_028711875.1 bacterium
CGCGCGCGCCTGCGGACTGCTGTTGGATCCGCGAAACGGGGATATTCTCGCGCTGGCGACGACTCCGTCCTTCGATCCTAACCAACCAGGCAGCGCAACGGCGGAACACCGCCGCTGCTGGCCGCTGACGGACGTTTACGAACCGGGATCCACGATGAAGATCGTGCCGGTTTCTCTGGGACTGGCCAGCGGACGTTTTCAACGAACCTCGCACATCTTCTGCGAGCACGGCGCCTATCGCGTGCGCGGCGCGGTGATCCACGATTCCCATCCTTACGGCAATTTGAGTCTCGACGACGTCCTGTCCCTTTCCTCCAATATCGGCGCCGCCAAAGTGTGCGCCGCGTTCAGCCCGAACGAGGTCTATGATCAGCTGCGCGCCTTTGGATTCGGAAATAAAACTCTGGTCGGTCTGGCCGGAGAACAGGCGGGGATCGTTCCCCTTCCACATCGCTGGACAGGCCCGACGCAATCCACGCTGGCCTACGGACAAGGGATTTCATGCACACCGCTGCAATTGGCGATGGCTTACGGCGCAATCGCCCAGGGGGGGATTCTGATGAAGCCGCGGCTCGTGAAATCGGTGACCTATCCGTCCGGCGAAATCAAGGAAATGCGGACAGAATCGGTGCGGCGGGTCGTCAGCGAAGAGGTGGCGATGACTCTCACAACCATGCTGACTCGGGCCGTCGAGAGCGGTACCGGAACGACCGCGCGCATCGCCGGACTGCCGATCGCGGGCAAGACGGGAACGGCGCAGAAAGTGGATTTTGCGAGCGGCAGATACTTCAGCGATCGCTATGTGGGGTCGTTCATCGGAGTATTTCCCGCCGACAATCCGCGCTACGTGCTGCTGATTATCGTGGACGATCCGCGGGGCGAATATTACGGCGGCGTGGTGGCCGCGCCCGTTTTCAAGCGGATCGTCGAGAGCATGATCCGCGTCCGACCGGATGAATTCCCGAAGGGGATTCTGCGTCAGGACGGCGGTAATCCAGACACTCTGCCCGCTTCCCCCCGTCCACAGAAACCATCGCAGCCGCTCGACACGGGCGAACCGATCGTCTGTTTCGCCTCGGCAGCAAACGGCAGCGACCGGGATACGACGATGGTCAGAATGCCCGATGTGGCCGGATTATCCATTCGTCAGGCGATGCAGATTCTCTCGCAGGCGCGCTTGAGTTTTCGCATTACCGGCGAACGCGAAATCGTGGCGCAGCTTCCCACGGCGGGCACTCTCGTGCCGGCGGGAACCTCCTGCGAATTGACAGCTCTGGAGAATTAGAAAAGCACCCGGCGATGCGGAGTTTTCCCACTCTCAGCAAGCTCGCACAGGACATCGAGCACGGCGTTGTTCGCGGCAACGGCGATCCGGTGATAAGTTCGATCGAATACGATTCGCGGAGCGTCGCGAACGGAAGTCTTTTCGTTGCTCTGCGCGGCCGCAACGCCGACGGAACCGCCTTCATCGCCGACGCCGTACAACGCGGCGCGTCGGCGATTGCCGGGGAGTCGCCGGGCGGAGAATTCACGATCCCGACACTGATCGTTCCCGATGCGCGCAAGGCGCTGGCGGAACTCGCGTGGGCTTTCCACGGTCACCCAGAGCGGGCACTTGTTCTGACCGCGGTGACCGGAACCAACGGCAAGACCACCGTGGCGACACTGTTGCGTGAGGTTCTCGAACGGACGCAGATTCCCTGCGGGCTGGTGGGAACTCTGGGTGTTTTCACGGGAAGCGACGCCATCGAGACGGCACGAACGACTCCCGAAGCGCCCGATCTGGCCGGCTATTTCTCCGCCATGATCGAACGCGGAACCGCGCACGCGGTTATGGAAGCCACATCCATCGGTATTGATCTGGAGCGAACGTGGCGGCTTCCGTTTCGCGTGGCGATCTTCACGAATCTTTCACGCGATCATCTCGACTACCACGAGGACTGGGCCTCCTACCGCGCCGCGAAGCTCCGGCTCTTCTCCGAACAAGCCAGCGACGGAGTGGCGATTCTCAATGCCGACGACGCGGAAGCTGCACATTTCCTGAAGGCGGCGCACGGTCGCGCGGTCACCTATTCCCTGACGCATGAGGCCGACTACCGCGCCGTCGAGGTGGAACTCGATCGCCGCGGTCTGAGCTTCACACTCGTGTATTCGGCCGGACAGGTGCGGATTCGCAGCGCTCTCATCGGACGCTTCAACGTGTCCAATCTGCTGGCGGTGATTGCCGCCGCCGACGCGCTGGGAATAACGATGAAGCAGATCGTGTCCGCGCTCGCCGTCGCATCGCCCGTGCGCGGCCGCGCCGAGATGGTCGCCTCGTCCGCTCCGTTCACGGTTGTGGTGGACTACGCGCATACGCCGGACGCTCTGGAAAAAATTCTGACGACACTGCGCGACGTGGAACACGGCCGCTTGCTCACAGTCATCGGCGCCGGCGGAAACCGGGATCGCGGGAAACGTCCCCTCATGGCCGCCGTCGCGCACCGTTTCAGCGACCGGTTGTTTCTTACCAGCGATAATCCCCGCAACGAGAACCCCGACGCCATTTTGGACGACGTGCAGTCCGGTCTTCCCAGCGGATCAGAATCCTATCGCAATGCCGATCGGCGATCCACCATCGAAGAGGCGCTTGCTCAGGCACAACCGGGCGATATCGTGCTCATCGCCGGAAAGGGCCACGAGACGTATCAGGAAATTCGCGGCGTGCGTCATCCATTCGACGATCGCGCCGTCGTAGAAAACTGGCTGCACCGAGCGGGATTTCGAGCGTGAACACGCCCAGTATCGGATGGCTCTGCGACACTCTCAATGCCGATGCGCCGGAAGTTTCCCTTGCGACGCCCCTGAATCCGATTTCCATTGACACTCGCACGCTCGTCCCGGGCGATACATTCTGGGCTTTGAAATCGAATCGGGACGGACACGATTTCGTCCCTGAGGCTTTCCGACACGGAGCGCAAGCCGCCATTGTGGACGCGGCGTGGAAGCGCTCCGCCGCCGTCGCGAGTTTTCGAGATCGCTTGATCGGGATCGCTGATGCCACAGCCGCGCTCGCCGTGGCCGCGAAAGCGTGGCGGGAAACCTGTTCTTTCCCAATTCTCGGAATCACCGGCAGCAACGGAAAGACATCCACCAAAGAATTGATTCTCCGATTGCTGTCGGTTCGTTTTCGCACGGGTGGGACGCGGGGAAATCTGAATAATCATCTCGGAGTTCCGCTCACACTGCTCGCGCTGTCTCGCGACCTTGACGCTGCGGTGGTCGAGATGGGCGCCTCGTTTCCCGGCGAAATCGGAATGCTTTGCGATTGGTGCCGGCCGACGCTCGGTTTGGTCACCTCGATCAGCGGAGCGCACCTCGAAGGATTCGGAACTCTGGAAACCGTTGCCGAGACGAAAGGTCAACTCTACGATTTCGTTGCGGAATCCGGAACCGCTTTCGTGCCGACAGACGATGCCTTGTGCGTTCACGAATCCTCGGATTGCAGAAAAAAAATTGGATACGGCTTCCAGCCGCCGCCTTCCCACTGGATGGGAACGCACTATCGCGGCGGCCCGCCCACGTTCGATTCCATGGGCCGCGGGGAATTCGTCTTTCAGGATCAGAGCATTGTCGTGGCGACACCGGGACGGGCGGCGGCACTTACGGCGCTCGCGGGACTGACCGCAGCCTGCGAGTGGGGGATTCCGACCGGCGACGCCGCAAGAATCATCTCCGAGCCATCGAGCACGCGCGGACGACTCACCGTCGTGAAGGCCGGCTCGATTGTCATTCTCGACGACAGCTATAACGCGAATCCCGCCAGCATGAAAGCGGCGCTCGACACGCTCACCCTCGTCCAAGCGCAACGGCGCGTCGCCATTCTCGGCGACATGTGCGAACTGGGCGCTTCCGCCGAGGACGAGCATCGGCGTCTGGGTGATGACGTCGCCCGCGCCGGAATCCGAGAGGCAATTTTCATCGGAGACCTTTCCCGAATCGCCGCGAACCAAGCGAGCGCAGCGGGCGTATCTACGCAGTGGTTTCGCGACGCCGGCGGCTGCGAAACCGCGCTTCCGAAATTGATTTTTGCCGGAGACGCCGTGCTCATCAAGGCGTCGCGTGCACTCGCACTGGAGCGTATCGTTGAGACGTTGAAACAGGTTTTCGCCTGATGTTATACCATCTTCTTCTGCCGCTGCGCGACGTGGTCGCGGGAGCGAATCTGTTCCGCTATATCACTTTCCGCTCCGCGGCGGCGGCCCTGCTGGCGCTAGTGATCTCATTCGTGATCGGGCCATGGATGATTCGTAAGCTGCGCGCACACCAGATCGGCGAAGAAATCCGCGCCGATGGTCCTCAAACCCATTTATCCAAGGCGGGAACGCCGACCATGGGCGGACTGATGATCCTGGTCGCGGTCACCATTCCCACACTGCTGTTTGCCAACCTGACCAACTTTTACATTCTGCTGACGCTGCTCGCTTTTCTGTGGATGGGTGCCGTGGGATTTTTCGACGACTATCTCAAGGCGGTTCACAAGACAAAGAAGGGACTGGTCGCAAAGTATAAACTCGTCGGCCAGCTCATCCTGGGCGGATTGATCGCGTTCTTCGTCTTAGCCTACCCTGCGCTGTTCGGAATGAATTTCGCGGCGCGGGCGACGACGACGACCATGCCGTTCCTGAAAAACGTGATGTTCAATTTCGGCGTGTTCTATCCGTTCATGGTGATTTTTATCGTGACCGGGACTTCCAACGGCGTGAATCTCACCGATGGCTTGGACGGTTTGGCGATCGGAGTGACCTCGATCGCCGCAGCGGCGTTCGCCGTGATGAGCTACGTGACGGGCAATATCAAGTTCGCCACTTATCTTAACATCGTTTACCTTGACGGCGCCGGCGAATTGACAATTTTCTGCGCAGCGCTGCTGGGCGCAGGACTCGGCTTTCTCTGGTTCAACGGATTTCCGGCACAGGTGTTCATGGGCGACACCGGCGCGCTCGCATTAGGTTCCGCCCTGGGAACGATGGCGATCCTTTTGAAAAAGGAATTCTTTCTGGTTGTAATCGGAGGAATATTCGTCGTCGAAGCGCTGAGCGTTATCATTCAACGCCTCTATTTCAAATATACGAAAAAGAAGTACGGCACCGGCCAGCGGGTTTTTCTCATGGCACCTCTCCACCATCATTTCGAGCAATTGGGATGGCACGAATCAAAAGTCGTCGTACGATTCTGGATCGTTCAGGTTTTGCTGGTCCTGGTGAGTTTAACGATGTTTAAGGTTCGTTGAGCGATGCTCAACCTCAGAGGAAAACGAGCGGCTGTTCTCGGAATGGCCCGGAGCGGGATCGGCGCCGCGAGACTGATTCATCGGCTCGGCGGGCGCGCGCTGATCTCTGATCGAAAATCGGCGGAGCTACTCGGCCCTGCAATTGAGGAGCTGCAGGGATTGGGTATCGAAGTCGAAGCCGGGGAGCATCGTCGGATTGCGGCGGAAACCTTTGATCTGGTTGTCCTCTCCCCCGGTGTGGTTCCGAACAGAGAATGGCTTGACGCATGGCAGCGACAAGGCGTTCGCGTGATATCGGAACTGCAGCTCGCCGCCGAAGTCTGCGACAGCCTCTGGATCGGAGTCACAGGATCAAACGGCAAGACGACGACGGTGCACCTGATCGCGTCCATGCTTGAACACGCGGGGATGAGCGTGCAGACGGCCGGAAACGTCGGATGGTCGTGGAGCGATTTTTTGCCCGCGCCGCCGAAGCAAGTATTCGTGGTGGAGGTCTCGAGTTTCCAATTGGAGTTCTGTCCCCGGCTGCAGCCCGACGTTGGCGTATTTCTGAATCTGTTCGAGAATCATCTGGATCGTCACGGCAATATGGACACCTATGCCGAATTGAAATCCCGTTTGTTCGTGAATCAGCAACCGGACAATGTCGTGGTTTTGAACGGCGAGGATCGGTGGATTGCCAAGCTTGATTCCGCATTTCCCGCGCGCCACGTGCGCTTCGGCACACAACCGGAATTCGACTTTCGGACGACCCGCGAGCAGCTCCGTTTTCGCGCGGATCAGCGGGACGAGTTGCTCATCGAGCGCGACGAGTTCCCTTTGGTAGGCCGTCACAACGAGCTGAACGCGTTGGCCGCCGCCGCCGCCGCCATGTCTGTGGGAGCCCGTGTCACGGCGATTCGCGAGGCGCTTCGACAGGCAAAGCCGGTGGAGCACCGAATCGAATTCGTGGGGACGTTTGGAGGCGCCGCCTATTATAACGATTCCAAGAGCACCAATCTGACGGCAACCCTCACGGCTCTCGATTCCTTCGAACGCAACGTGATCCTGTTGTTCGGAGGCCGTCCCAAAAAGGAGCCGTTTGCTCCTTTGGCGCTCCGCTACGGCCGTCCGATTAACGCTTTACTCGCGTTTGGCGAAGCAGCGCCGAAGGTTCGCCGCGATGTGCCCGAGGACTATCCCATGATTCTCACCGAAACTCTGTCTGCGGCGGTGGCCAGAGCGCGCGAGATCGCCGGCGAAGGCGATATCGTACTGCTTTCGCCGGGCTGCACATCGTTCGACGAGTTCACGAATTTTGAAGAACGCGGCCGAGTGTTTAAATCGCTGGTGCAGTCATGAGTTTGTCGCGATCCGGTTCGCTGACTTTCGTCCCCCCCGCCCTTCAAGAGCGGGTGGGTTATGACGTGCTTCTCCTGCTGCTCACGCTGGCGTTGTGCGTGGGGGGAACGATTTTCGTTCTCAGCGCGTCGTCGGCTCACGCCACTGTTGCCTTTCACGGAAATTCCTTCGCAATCTTCCAGAATCATGCGCTGCGTCTCGGCATGGGATTGTGCGCCATGCTGATCCTGTCGCTGCTGGACTATCATCGGATTCAACGAAAAGCTCGCGGAATCTGGATCGCGGCGATGGCAGCCTTGATTGCCGTCTTGGTCTTGCCGCAACCGCCGGGAGTCACGGCGCATCGCTGGCTCTACCTATTCGGAATCAGTTTCCAGCCAGCAGAGTTCGCCAAATACTCGCTGATTGCCTACATCGCCATGCGATTTGCCGGCTCCGATTCCGAGCGCTTTGTCACCGAGCGAAGAAAACTCTACATCGGCGCGCTCCTGGTCACGCTGCTGACCGCGGGCTTCGTTGTGGTGGAACCCAATCTCTCGATGACTCTGATGATCCTGATCACCGCCGCGTTTCTCTTTTTTCTGTGCGGCGCACCGATCAAAGCCCTAAGCGGGCTGGCGGCAGCGGTCATCGTACCCCTTGGATTGATCGGCTGGTTCACTCCCTACATGCACTCCCGTCTTGTCTCCTATACCGACGCTGTCTTTCATCCCATGCGCGCCGGGTATCAGGTCAAACAATCGCTCATCGGGATCGGACAGGGCGGCATTCTGGGCCTGGGATTGGGCGAATCCACGCAGAAGCACTTTTTTCTGCCCGAACCCTATAAAGATTTTATCTTCAGCATCGTGGGCGAGGAATTGGGAATTGTTGGAGCGTTAGTTATGCTGGCGGGATTCACGTTGCTGATCGCCCGCGCGTGGCGCATCAGCCTGAGCGCTCCCGACCGATTTGGCTATTATCTTGGAGCCGGAATCACCTTCATTCTGGCCGTGTCGTTCCTCGTCAATATCGGAGTAACGCTGGGACTGCTGCCCACGACCGGTCAGCCGCTGCCCTTCATCAGTTTCGGCGGATCGTCGCTGATCATGAATCTGGCCGCGGTGGGAGTCCTGCTGAACATCTCCCGTCAGACGCAGCGACGAAGTTCCCTCATGGGACAGGAGTATCCGTACCTGTGAGCGCGACGTCGAGACACACCCTCCGCGTGATCATCGCGGGAGGCGGAACGGGCGGGCATGTCTTTCCGGCGCTGGCTATCGGTCAGACTCTAATTGCCCGCACACCCGACGCACGGATTCTCTACGTCGGAACGCGGCACGGAGCGGAAGCCCAGATCATTCCCAGTGCCGGGGGAGACTTGCGCACACTCTGGATTTCAGGCTTTTCGCGACGACATCTGCTGCGCAATCTTCTCCTGCCGTTGAAGCTTACGGTGAGTTTGCTCCAGAGCGCGCAAATGCTGATGTCGTTTCGTCCGCATTTGGTTGTCGGCACGGGCGGCTATGTCATGGGACCCGTTCTGTGGACGGCGCAACGCTTGGGATATCCGACGCTGCTTCAGGAGCAGAACTCTTATCCGGGCTACACAACCCGCAGACTCGCGCGCCGCGCCCAAGCGGTGTGCGTCGGTTTCGAAGACGCGGCGCGCCGACTTGACGGTTGTCGCGTGACGTTCACCGGGAACCCGCTGCGTCCGTCGTTTCGAACACTCGATCGCGAGACAGCCCGTGCCTCTTGGAATCTGGATCTGCAGCGTCCAACGCTGCTTGTCTTCGGCGGATCAGCCGGCGCACGCTCGATTAACAGCGCTGTGGGCGCGGCCCTTCCCCGCCTGCTCGATCACTGGAATCTCATCTGGCAAACCGGACGACTCGGGCTGTCCGCAGGAGTGGATTCCGCTTTGATCGCGCGCGCCATCGAAAAGAGGCAGTTGGTTCTTCGCGAGTTCATACACAATATGCCTGAGGCTTACGCCGCGGCGGATCTGGCGATTTGTCGAGCGGGCGCCATGACTCTGGCGGAACTTGCCGCCGCGGGGCTTCCGGCAATTCTGATCCCGTATCCCTATGCGACGGACGATCATCAAACGGCAAACGCTCAGGCCGTCGTCGCCGCCGGTGCGGCCGAGACCATCAAGGATTCGCAACTTGACGCGGAAGCGCTATTCACGATGACGAAGCGGCTACTCGAATCGGAACCCCTGCGAACGCGGATGGCCGAGCGAATGAAATCACTGTCCAGACTGGACGCTGCCGAGCGCATCGTGGATCTGATTCTATCGTTTGCGAGGAAATCATGAGTCAAGCCCTCCCGTTTCGTCGCGTCAGGCACGTGCACATGATCGGAATCGGCGGAGCCGGGATGAGCGGTATTGCCGAAGTCCTTCTCAATCTCGGTTTTCGTGTTACCGGCAGCGATCTCCAGATCTCGGATATCACAGAGCGATTGACGCAGCTCGGGGCGACGATATTTTCCGGTCACTCGGCGGAAAACGTGCTCAACTCCGACGTCGTCGTCTATTCCTCCGCGGTGAAGCCGGAAAACGTCGAAATCCGCGCGGCCATGAGCGCCGGAATCCCGCAGATTGCGCGCAGCGAAATGCTGGCGGAACTGATGCGGCTGAAGGTGGGAATCGCGATCGCCGGCACACACGGCAAAACCACCACCACCTCCATGGTCGGCGCGATTTTACAGCACGCCGGTTTGCAGCCAACCCTGATCGTGGGCGGCATCGTGCGCGCGTTAGGCTCCGGAGTCGCGATGGGACGCAGCGACCTGTTGGTCGTGGAAGCGGATGAATTCGATCGCTCGTTTCTCAAACTCAGGCCGACGCTGGCGGTCATCACGACCATCGAGCCGGAGCACTTGGACACCTATTCGGATTTGGCCGGCCTTCAGGACGCGTTCGTGGATTTTGCCAATCGCGTACCCTTCTACGGTTCGATTATCCTGTGTGCGGATGAACCCAATATTCAGGCGATTTTGCCGCGATTAAAACGCCCCGTGGTGAGCTATGGAATTCACGAGTCATGCGACTTTCGCGCGAGCCATATCGAGCCGCACGGCCGCCATATGCGCTTTCTCCTCACGGAGCGGCACGGAGCAGAACGTTCCTGCGAGCTTCAGGTGCCCGGAACGCACAATGTCTTGAACGCGCTGGCGGCGATCGCCATCGCGCGCGAACTGGGAGTGGGCATCGTCGCCATCCGCCGCGCGCTGGCGCGCTTCGAGGGCGTGGGCCGGCGCTGCGAATCGCACGGCGAGATGAGCATCGG
>JAQTRJ010000054.1 GCA_028711875.1 bacterium
ATCTATTTCTGGGCGAGTCTGGCCGAGGTGAATCGGACACCGTTCGATATTCCCGAGGCGGAATCGGAGCTGGTGGCGGGGTATCACGTCGAATATTCCGGGATGCGGTTCGCGATCTTTTTCCTCGGCGAATACGCGAACATGTTCGTGGTTTCGGCGGTAGTCACGGCGGCGTTCCTCGGCGGATGGTACGCGCCGTTTTCGTTCCTGGATATTTCGCCCGAGACGAGTGTGCTCGGGCATTCGATCGTGGGGGCGGCGTGGTTTATCGCCAAGGCCATGACGCTGGTGCTGGTGCAGATGTGGCTGCGCTGGACGCTGCCGCGTCTGCGAGTGGATCAACTGATGCATATTTGCTGGAAGGTCTTCCTTCCGTTTTCATTCGCTAACGTGCTGCTGGTTTCGCTGTGGATCGCGCTGACGAGATGACAGGACCCGATACCGCGCATGGGTAGATATTTTCGCGATCTGTGGATAGGAATCGTCACCGTTCTGCAAGGAATGCGGGTGACGTTTGGTCATCTCTTCAATCGCCGGATCACGGTGCAATATCCGCGCGAGACGGTGCCGATGTATCCGCGGACGCGGGTTACGCTGGTGAACAACGCCAAGGATTGCGGATTCTGTTTGTCGTGCAAGCGCGCATGCCCGGTCAATATTTTCACGATTGTGGGAGCGCGCGCGGAGCCGGACGAAGACTTGGGCATTCTGCCTGACGGCAAGCCCAAGAAGATGCACATCCTCGAGTTCAAGATTGACATGTCGAAGTGCGTGTACTGCGGATTGTGCGTGGACGCCTGCGATACGCAATCGCTACACTGGGAGTTGCCGCAGGAGCCGTCGGTTTTTCGCCGGCAAGAACTGCACAAGGATTTTTCCGACATGAGCGAAGAGGACAAGGCGCGGGTGCGAGCGCGCGAAGAGCAGAAGAAGAAGGACAGGGCGGCACAGGCCGCCGCCAAAGCCGCACCGCCCAAAGGCGACACTCCGGTCGAGTAGAATCACGAACCATTCATGGAACTGCTTCGTCACATCATCTTTTGGCTGTTCGCTGTTCTCACGGTAGGATCAGCCGTGGTCGTGGTTTTTCATCCGCGGGTGATCTACAGCGCGTTCGCACTCCTGTTCACGTTTTTCGGCGTGGCCGGCTTGTATGTTTTTCTGTCCGCAGATTTCCTCGCGGCGGCGCAAATTTTAATTTACGTGGGCGGGATCCTCACTCTGATTATTTTCGGAGTGTTTCTAACGGCGAAAATCACCACGCTGGACATCCCCCATCAGACGCACCAGAGATACGTGGCTCTTGTTCCGATCGTGATGATCGCGGCGGGATTATTCACCGTGGTCAAGAACACGGTCTGGCCGACCGCCCCCCTCCCGCACCACCCCACCACCCAAGTCATCGGCGAGCTGCTGCTCACGAAGTATCTTGTGCCGTTCGAACTGGCAAGCATTCTGCTTCTGGCGGCGCTGATCGGAGCGATGCGGCTGGCACGTTATTACCGGAAGCGGGAGGATTGATGAACTCGCTGCTGGTCTATCTGACGATTTCCATCGTGCTTTTCGTGCTCGGACTGCTGGCGATGATGACGCGGAAGAATGCCGTTTCCGTGCTCATGGGAATCGAGCTGATCCTGAATTCGGCGGGATTGAATTTCGTCGCTTTCAGTCGCTTTTCGACGGGCAATCTGAACGGACAAACGGCGGCCGTATTCGTGATTATCGTGGCAGCGGCGGAGGCGGCTGTGGCTCTGGCGATCTTCCTGAATCTCTACCGGCTCAAGGCCACAGCCGAGGTCGATCAAGCGGATGAGCTTCGCGGGTAGACAGAAACCATGACTGAACCGGCGCTCTATATTCTGCTCGCTCCGCTGGCCGCATTTGCGGTGATGATTTTCTTCGGAAAGAAACTGCCGCGCGGCGGTGATTGGGTCAGTTTGTTCGCGATCTGGAGCGGGCTGGCCGTTTCCCTCTATTTACTCGCGCAGGTGCTATTCGCTTACGATCCGGACTTCTGCGAGACGCGATCCATCGAGTGGTTGGTATGGGGGGATTTCCGGCTCGCGGCGGGAATGCTGATTGACAACATGACCGTGGTGATGCTGGTGGTGGTGACTCTGGTGTCGGCGGTTGTGCATTTATACAGCGTGGGCTACATGCGCGGCGATCCGCGCTACACGCTCTTTTTCGCATATCTATCTTTTTTCTCATTCAGCATGCTGGGATTGGTGCTGGCTGAGAATCTGATCCTGATTTACGCGTTTTGGGAACTGGTCGGCTTGTCGAGCTATTTGCTGATTGGTTTCTGGTATGAAAAGGACTCAGCGGCCAATGCAGGGAAGAAAGCGTTCATCACCAACCGAGTCGGCGACGCGGGGATGCTGATTGGTATTCTTCTGGTCTTGAGTTCGCTGGGAACCGTAAGTCTTCATGGAATCGCCGATGGCGTCGCAGCAGGGAAGCTCGGCGGCGGATTATTGACGGCGGTGGGGATTTGTCTGTTCATGGGGGCTGTGGGGAAATCGGCGCAGTTTCCGCTCCACGTCTGGCTGCCTGATGCCATGGAAGGTCCGACGCCGGTTTCCGCCTTGATTCACGCGGCGACAATGGTGGCGGCGGGTGTGTATCTGGTGGCGCGTCTGTTCGTGATCCTCTCGTTCGACGCGTCGGTGGTGATCGCCTACGTGGGCGGATTTACGGCACTGTTTGCCGCGACCATTGCCGTTGCTCAGAATGATATCAAGCGCGTGCTGGCATATTCGACGCTCTCGCAGCTTGGATACATGGTCATGGCGCTGGGAGCGGGAGCCTATACGGCGGGCTTCTTTCATCTGGTCACGCACGCCATGTTTAAGGCATGCTTGTTTCTCGGATCCGGGTCGGTGATTCACGCGATGCATCATGCGCTGCAACACACGGGAAGCCACGCCGATGCACAAGATTTGCGAAATATGGGCGGACTACGCAGAAAGATGCCGCTCACATTTTGGACGTTTTTGATTTCCACCCTTGCATTATGCGGTGTTCCGCTGATGTCGGGATTCCTCTCGAAGGATTCGATTCTAGCCGGAACGCTGGCATTTGCATCGGAGCATCCGGCACATTGGCTGCTGCCCGTGTTCGGTTTCGCGGCGGCGGCGCTCACGGCGTTTTATATGTTCCGATTGGTTTATCTCGCCTTCAGCGGAACATTCCGAATGGGTGCGGACGCGGAGCGGCATCTGCACGAATCGCCGTCGGTGATGATCGTTCCGCTGGTGATCCTTTCGACGCTCTGTTTCTTCGGATTCTACACGCTCCCAGCTTTTAATCCGACGACGCCGGAGGGCGGCTGGTTCGCACACCTCCTCCCCACTCCAGCGCGCGCTTATGGGGTCGCACATTACGCCGCTGATTTATCGCACGAAACCGTCGTGCCTGGCGAGGCGTTCGAGCAAGTTGCTCCGCACGCGGAACACTCCGCGCATGGATCGCACGCGATTCATACGATCGCCATGATGATCTCGATCTTCGTGGCGGGTCTGGGAATTCTCATCGCCTCGATGGGTTACTACTGGAATCGAATTTCTCCCGCGCTTTGGCAGAGACGGCTGGGATTCGTCTACCGCGGAATGTACCGGAAATGGTGGATTGACGAAATCTACGACGTTACGGTGGTCTGGGGAACGCTGGGATTCACCCGCGTGCTCACATGGTTTGATTTGCGCGTGATTGACGGACTGGTGGATGGTTCGGCGTGGCTGACTCGGCAGTGGTCGCGGCTCAGCGGCTGGTTCGATCTGCGGGGAGTGGATGGCTTCGTAAATTTCACGGCGTGGTTCGTGGGCATCTGGGGACGATTCGTCAGGCTGTTTCAGGGCGGACAACTCCAGCGCTATATTTTATACACTTTGGCGGGCGTGGGGCTCGTCCTGATTCTCAGCGTACTCCAATAGCTTAGATGACTCTCCGTCCATCATTCGATTCTCGAAACACTTCATTTGAAATACTCGTGGTAACATGGGTCCACTGACGCTGATTACTTTTCTGCCGGCGGCAGGCGCAGTGCTGGTTGCCTTTTTGCCGAAAGACAATCCTCGTCTCATACGCTGGACGAGCCTGACGTTTACCGCGGCTGTGCTGGTGATTGCCGCCGCGCTCTATCCGCAATTCCAAACAGGTCTTCCGGGAATCAACGACCCAACGTCGTTTCAGTTCAGCGAGAAGGCCAGTTGGATTCCCGCCTACGGCATTCACTATTACGTCGGTGTGGACGGCCTGTCCTTCCCGATGGTCTTACTGACGGCTTTGCTGTGTTTTCTCTGTATTCCGGCCTCGTGGGGGATCAGCCAGCACGTCAAGGGATACCATGCGCTGTTTCTGCTGCTCGAAACCGGGATGATGGGAGCGTTCGTATCGCTGGACTTCTTCCTGTTCTACGTGTTCTGGGAGGTCATGCTGCTGCCGATGTATTTTCTGATCGGCATCTGGGGCGGACCACGGCGCGTCTACGCAGCAATCAAGTTCTTTCTCTACACGCTGCTTGGCTCAGTGCTGATGCTGATCGTGCTGCTGGTGCTTTATTTTAACGTGCGCGATCCGCAAACCGGACAGCACACGTTCAACATGCTGCACATGATGAGTCAGGCCAATCATGGAGGGATTCTGGGAATCCACTCCGTGCGGGTGCTGCTGTTTTTCGGACTCTATGTGGGATTCGCGATCAAGGTCCCGGTATTCCCGTTCCATACATGGCTTCCTGACGCTCACGTGGAAGCGCCGACGGCGATTTCCGTGATTCTGGCGGGAGTGCTGCTCAAGATGGGAACCTATGGTCTGCTGCGGATCAGCTATCCGATTCTCCCCGATGCGACGAGGCAATTCGCCTGGTTCCTGGCGCTGATGGGGACCATTAATATCGTATACGGCGCGCTGTGCGCCATGGCGCAGAAGGATTTGAAGAAACTGGTCGCGTACAGCTCGATTTCGCATATGGGTTATGTGCTGCTGGCCATGAGTTCCTTGACACCGGCGGGAATGAACGGCGCGGTGCTGCAGATGTTCAACCACGGAACGATCACGGCCATGCTGTTCCTTCTGGTAGGCGTGATTTACGATCGCGCCCACCACCGCGACATTGAAGGATTCGGCGGACTGGCAAACGTGATGCCGAAGTATCTCGGCGTGACGGCGATCGCATTCTTCGCATCCATGGGTCTGCCGGGACTATCGGGATTTATTTCCGAAGTGCTGTGCTTCATCGGGGCGTTTCCGATCTGGCAGACGTTCACAATTATCTCTATCTGCGGAATCATCATCACGGCCGGCTATCTGCTATGGACGATACAGCGAATTTTCTTCGGTTCACAGAATCCGAAATATACGTCGCTGCCAGATATTAACGCGCGCGAGTTGTTCACGCTGATCCCGCTGGCGGTGATCGTGATTCTGCTTGGGATTTGGCCGCATCCGGTGCTGAACCTGATGAATACCTCCATGACCTATCTGGGCCGGCTCGTGAGCGGAGGATTGTTGTGAGCATGGGCGGCGCGAACGTGGACCTGATACCCCTCCTTCCCGAAGTGATCTATGCGGGGGGATTTCTGGCGCTGATCGTTTTCGGTCTGTTCTTCCGGAAGAACCGTGGGACGATCACGGCGGTTTGCGGCTCGATTTTGCTCGTTGTGGTGGCAGTTTTGGCGGCGATCAGCGATATGAGTGTCGGGCTCTACTTATTTGGCTCCGTGGTTCAGGATGGCGCCACGGTTTTCTTTCGCATCCTCTTCAGCCTCGCTGCGATGATTTCCGCGGGGCTTCTGCTGTTTCGGTTCTCGCAGGATGCCGAGCCGTTTCTGTTGTTGCTGGCCAGCGTGATGGGGATGTTTTTACTCGCGGGAGCCGGAGACATCGTCACACTGTTCGTGGCGCTTGAAGTCGTGAGCATTCCATCCTACGTCTTGGCGGGATATAAGCGCAATGATGTTCGCTCAGGCGAAGCGGCGCTTAAATATGTGCTCTACGGCGCGCTGTCTTCGGGAATCATGCTCTTTGGATTCTCCTATCTCTACGGCCTTACCGGTGACACGTCGTTCGTCGGAATTTCCGCACAATTGTCTGCGAGAACGGCAAACGACATTGCGATGCTGGCGTCCCTCCTGCTCGTGCTGATCGGAATCGGATATAAGATCGCCATGGTGCCAGTGCACTTCTGGTGCCCCGACGTCTATGAAGGATCGCCCACTGCAGTCACGGCGTTCTTCTCGGTCGCGCCGAAAGCGGCGGGGTTCGCTGCGCTTTATCGCTTGATGGTGGTTTTTCTTCCGCTGGAAACGCAGCACGGCGTGAGCGCAGTGCTGCTGTTCACGATCGCCTCGGCCGTCACAATGACCTTCGGCAATCTTGGAGCGATTTGGCAGACAAGTCTCAAGCGACTGCTGGCGTATTCCTCCATCGCGCACGCCGGATATATCCTGATGGGCTTCGCCGTTCTGGCGACTGATCCGTCACCGGATTTATATCGCGATGCGAGCACGGCGATCTTCTTCTATCTGGCAGTCTATTTATTCATGAATCTTGGCGCGTTTTTCGTGGTGGATTTCGTTGAGCGACGGCGTGGGGGAGAAACGTTTGAATACTTTCGTGGATTAGGAAAGACGGATACGATCCCCGCATTGCTGCTTGCGGTTTTTCTCTTCAGTCTGACGGGTCTGCCGCCGTTGGCCGGTTTCGTGGGGAAGTTTTTATTGTTTGCGGCGCTCGTGAAAGGAAAGATGTTCGGACTCGCGATCATCGGAATCGCCAATACGGTCATTTCGCTTTATTACTATGTGCGCGTGATTCGGGAAATGTATCTCAACGATCCCGATCCCGAATTAGGGATCCGAATAGATTCCGGCGTGCGAATGACCAGATTGGCCGCGGTTCTGGCGCTGGTGACCGTTGTTCCGACGCTGGCGCTTGGTTTGTGGTGGGGGCCGCTGGCAAACTGGATCAACGCGCAATTTTAGTGAATGGATTCGTGCGACAGGCCTTGCACGAAAAGGCGCCGGCACATTGTGTGCCGGCGCCTTTTTGCGGGAACGTCTGGGAATCGAACCCAGCCATCCGCCGCGAGGCGGACGCAAACGGTTTTGAAGACCGCGGAGGCCACCAGTGCCCCATCCGTCCCCACAGGCGCGCCATTCGGCGCGACGGTACCCGTTATGACGACGTTGAAATCAAACGAACAAACTGCTGTGGAACGCCATCGAAGCTGCCGTTACTCATGAAAACGACGGCGGTGGGGCGCGTATCGAGCAGACTCTGAAGACGAGCGGGGATGTCTTCGTTGTCGCACACGCGCATCGGCACACCGTGAGTTGTCAAGTCGTTTCGCAGCCGTTTCGCATCCAATCTTTCTCCTTCCGGTATACGATCCCGGCGATGAATAGTTCCCACGATGACCTCATCCGCAGTCGCCAGGGCCTTGGCAAGCTCGTGTTGAAAAACATTACGAACCATCGTGTTCGATCGCGGCTCGAGAATCGCGATCACCCGATGCCCTGCATACGTTTCACGAACGGCTTCGAGAGCGGATCGAATCGCCGTGGGATGATGCGCGAAATCATCTATGATCACGAGTCGTTTATCAGCGAAGAGTACTTCCATCCGCCGCCGCAATCCACGGAAAGTCTCCGCTCCGCGGCGGAGTGAAGCGATGCTGCCGGTCAGAAGTTGCGACGCGGATAACGACATCAGAAGATTCAAACGATTGTGCCGACCAATCAAGGAGACTTTCCATTCGTTCTGGCCATCGGGGTGTTGAAAACGAATGGTTCCGGGCGCGCCGGCGAGAAGCCGCCACTCCGCCGATTCAGAGATTCCCACCGACATAGTGGGACAGGGCGCCGCTGCTGCCAGAGCGGACGCTGAGGGACAATCGGCATAGTAGATCAGCATTCCGTTGGTGGGCAAGATACGAATCAGCCGGCGATAGGAGAGCAGCATCTCGGATTCTGACGAAAAGATGTCCGCATGATCGTACTCAACCGGACCCAAAACAAGAACCTTCGGGAAATAGCTTAGGAACTTGGAGCGTTTATCGAAAAACGCGCTGTCATATTCATCGCCTTCGACCACAAAGGGAGCGATCTTGCCGCCCCATTGCGCCCCCACGGGGAAGTTCAACGGCAATGCCCCCACCAAAAATCCAGGATTCAAGTTCGCGGTTTGAAGAAGATGCGCGATGCACGCGGTGGTTGTACTTTTGCCGTGTGTTCCGGCTACGACGATTGGATCTCGGCCCTGCAGAATCGTTCGATGCAGAAAATCGGGAAAAGAAAAGAGCGGTACTCGAAGATTCAGAACTGCCTCAACTTCGGGATTGCCGCGCGACAGCGCATTTCCCAGAATGACCGGAGTTCCGTCGCGCGGAATATTGTCTGCGGAATAGGGAGACAGTATGGTGATCCCGCGCTCGCGAAGGATCGTTGCCGCCGGTTCGTAGACGACTCCATCCGATCCCGCGACAACAAATCCGGCTTCCTGAAGCAACGCGGCGAAATTCGCCATGCCGATTCCACCGATTCCGCTGAGAAAAACGCGACGCGCGCTTTGATTCATGGTAATCTTGCCTGCATTTCAGAACGAATCCGCTGCACTTGCGACCGTACATGCGGATCACTTCCATTCAACATCATGGCGGCGTTCAGCGTTTCTGAAACACGCGCTGTGTCGTTCACTTGACGGGCATAGCCTACCTGCCAGAGCGCTGCCTGAGCGGCCGATGCAAGCAAGCGACGTTCACGAGGATCGAAGCAATAACCCTCCTGAAGGACGTTCTCCGCCCGAAAAACAGGTTCGGTTGCCGAGCCGACGGGGGCAATGCGGATAAAATATCCGCCAGGCAGCTTTGGATAAGGCGCAGCGATTCCGCCATGACGAAGCTCTTCCGTATCTCGGATGTAAACCGGCCGATGAGACAGCTGGCTGCGAATAATACTATTGTGAAGCTCGACGAAGGCTGCCTCGAGACGCTGTGCATCGTAACGCTTTCCCGACTCAAAACCTTCGACAGCGCGGAGAAAAGCCTCCGCCTGACGTTCGCTTCCGCGGAAAATGTCGGGGTGATTACGACGCTCCTGCTCGATATACCATGATCTTTGCATCAGGCTAATATCCAGAAGGACAATATCCGGACGCAGCGCTTCGACGTGATGGTAATACAGATATGGACTCTGAATATCCCAGTCACCGTGAAAGACCAGCGCGCTGTCCGGGAGCGTGGCGATTACTTCATGAATAAAGCGGCGAGTAAAATCATACGTCAAGCGTTGCCGAAACAGATCTCCACCCAGTGCGGCCGAGAGCGGTATTGATAGAATCATGAGAACGGACCATGCCATCTTCCAATACGATATCCGCGTAAATCGCACGATGACGCTCAGTACATCCCCGGCACCGATAACGGCCATGATATAAAGCGGACAATAAAATATCAGAAAATAGGAGGAAATATCGGGGATATCGTAGTTCATGTTGTAGATTGTGCCGATCAGCCATGTCGCCAGCATCAGATAGCCGAAGAACAGCCGGCGGCGTATGGTCATCCAGAAGCCGACGATCGCAAACAGCGTAGTCATCCATCCGATGTCGGCGGGAATTCGTATCAGAAACGCTATAAATTTCGTAAAGACACCGGTAAAATCGCTCTGAAACATCCACACGCGGTATTGCCACGCCGATACATGTCGAAAAAGATGAGAGA
>JAQTRJ010000055.1 GCA_028711875.1 bacterium
CTGAATTTCGGCGAGTAGTCCTTGACGCGCAGGCTCGGTTGCGGTTCGGAATTACGATGGCAGGTCGCGCATTCGTTTTCGATTTCGATTTCGTGGCACTGATTGCAGATGCCGTGTCCCGGCAGCAAATCGTCGCGGCCGGTCGCACTCTTCTGCGCATCGTGGCAGGCGAGACACTCGAAACCCTGCTGGGCGTGTTGATCGTGGTTGAAAATCAGGCCGCGCCGCTCGGCCGCCGTCTGCGGGGCGGAACGGGACAGCGCGAAGGCGGCCACGACCAGTCCGCCGAAAATCGCGGCCAGCGTCGCCGAGCGAAGAAACGTCCGATGGCGAGTGATCATGCCGTCACTCCTTATCGCAGGTTGGAAAATCGGGTGGTGATGCCGAGCAGGCCGCGCCAGTCGTCGCTGCGCTCGAGATCGCGGACTTGTTCGACGCGCAGGCTGACGGTCAGCGCGGGGACCGGCGTGGCGCTGCCACCCAGATAGGCGGCGTGGGACTCGGTCGCGGAGCGCAGATCGGGATCGGCGTTGCTGCCCTTCGAGAAATCATAGCCGCCGAACGCGTCGTATTTTTCGCCGAAGCGATAGCTGGCCTGCGCGTACAAGCCGTCCATGACTCCCTTAGCCACCGACAGCCAGTGCGTGTAGCCGATTTCGAGGTTGGGATGACCGAGGGCGGCGCGCACTTTATAGAGCGGATCGGGATTTTCGGAGAACAGCGTCATGCCGCCGGCGTTCGCATAAAACATGCGGTAGAAGGTCCACCGCGTCGCGGCCCGCAGATAGGTGGTTGAGGCGTCTTCGAGGAACATCGTGAAGAACGAATCCTCGAAAATCCGCGGGGTTTGCGTGCGCAGTTCGGCGGACACCAGCAGATCGTCGCCGGCCCGCCATTGTGCGAGAAGCTGTCCGCGTTCGATGGCGCTCTGTTCAAGATTCATTTCGAGACGCGCGCGCAGATCGAGGTCAGAGCGCACCCGTCCGGCCGCGTCCACTCCCGCCGCCTGATAGAGCAGATCGCTGCCCTTGCCCACGTAGAAATAGGACGCGCCAAGACTGTAGCGGGAGACGCGGGTGCGGGCGTGCAAACCGGCCGCGTAGCCCTGCAGCGGGTTCTTGTCCTGAACGCTGAGCGCAGTTTGCGGACGCGATCCGCCGAACAGCGTGACCGAACTCTTCTGCCAGCGATGACGAACCCACGCACCGGCCACGTTGCCGCGCGCCACGCCTTCCGACAGCCACTGCTGACCGAGGCGGAATTCCCACGGCACACCGCGCGGCTCATACACGAACACCGCGCGCAGCAGGCGAAGCTGACGGTCCTCCGCCTGATCGTGACGGAAATCCGTGAAGCCGCGCACGCTGCCTTCGAAATGGAGATCAGGGTGCACGCAGTCCCGCGCGATGAACGACAGCTGCGGGACGATCTGCACGTGCTCGACGGAATCATCCCGCGCGTAGGCCCATGCCGAAGCGGTGCCGCTGATTTTCGGGCTGGCCGATGCTGCCGCCGCCCAGATCAGCCCGATCAGAACGGCCAGTGTGCCGGGGGTCAGAGATACGCAAGCACAGCTTTTTACAATTCGGTCTTTCATGGCGGACCCCTGTAAAGGTTTTCAGATAACAATATCGTCTATTGTGAAATTATTGTCAAGCACAAAAAACACTTATTGTTAACAATGCAAAGCATTCGTCAACATACAGCTTGTTCTAAAGACCTGTTTATCATGAAGTGGAGAAGTTGCTGATGAAATTAATTATATGATTCGATAAATCTGATTCAAATAATGCCTCTTGTGACGATCCATTCCGACCGCAACAAGCGCGAAAAGGGCTTTCGATCGGTTCCACAGACTGGGGACACGAAAGGAGCTTGACTCTTTCTGAGGACTTTGTTATACTTAGGTTTCCACGAAACGCACCCATGGCTCAATTGGTAGAGCAGCTGACTCTTAATCAGCGGGTTCCAGGTTCGAGTCCTGGTGGGTGCACAAAAAAAACCCCTGTAAACCAAGCGTTTACAGGGATTTTTTTTTTCTCGACAATCGCGAAAAAGCCATCAGATGAATCCTCAAGATAGGATGTTTCAATACTTTATCATGACCAGAACGCACTTCAACAACGTTTACCGAGCTAAGGGATTGGCCCGATTTCTTTTGCGCAATGTGTAGAATTCATCAAAGCGTGGAATGCGATCCGAATCTCCCGGTCCATCCGATTCACACTCTGCGGCAGGGGATGCTCCCGGCAAGTTTTCCGGGGGCAATCAGGCCAATTCCCCTCGATAGTTTTTCACACGCTCTTGGAGGAAATGAGCATAGACATTTACAAATGAGTTTCGTACCTTTGTCTTTTGTAGGGCTTGTTTGTCCTGACTTGTCCGTAGCGGAGGCTTCATGAAATTGACGGTGGAAGACGTTACGCGGCTATTTAATGTGTCGGAGAAGACAGTATACCGCTGGATCAAGTCAAGTGGTCTTCCCGCGTATCGCATTAGCAGTCAGTATCGGTTCAATTATGCAGAACTGGTTGAGTGGGCTGCCTCCCACCGAGTCAATGTTGTGGCGCAACGGGCGGTTAGTGACGAGATTCCACCGGATGACACGCTGCCGAGATTCATGGACGCATTCAGAGCCGGCAGAATCCACTATCAGATCGGAGGTTCTGACAGGCAAACAGTGCTGGCCGAGATTGTCCGCCTGTTGGAGCTGCCTGATCGAATGGACCGGAATATCCTGCTCCAAGTCCTGATTGCCCGCGAGGAGATGGGTTCCACGGCGTTAGGTGGAGGAATTGCCATTCCTCACGTGCGCGATCCGATTATTCTGAACATCAGCCAGCCCCTGGTGTCTCTAAGTTTCTTAGAGAAGCCGGTTGAATTCGGGGCGATAGACGGTGAACCGGTACACACATTGTTTACGCTCGTCAGTCCCACGATCAAGACACACCTCCATCTGCTTTCGCAGCTTTCCCACTTCCTGCGCGATCCGGGCTTTCATGCGGCAATCCTCCACCATGCGTCCCGCGAGATTATTCTTCGTGAAGCAGAGCGCGTCGAAGTGTCGTTACACGGGCCAAGCGTTGATGCGGCAACCGGAGACTAAGTCGGTATGATCCTGATCCTGTTGTGCCTCGCCATCTGCACGGTTGCCGGCATCGGAGCGTGGTTGACTCGCCGGTCTCCCAAGCTCACGTCTGCTCTGGGGCAGGGCGGCGCGGTTTCCGGAGCAGCTCTGGGAATGGTGGGGGCAATTTCGGTCATGGCCTCCGGGATCCCTGAGGGCCTGCGTTGTTCGTGGTCCGTTCCGTTTGGGAGTTGCTCGATTGAGTTGGATGCGCTGTCGGCCTTTTTCCTGTTGCCGGTTTTTTTGCTGACGGGACTGGCGGCTGTATATGGAGCACGTTATCTCTCGCAACCGAAGTATGCCAGTCGGCTCGGCAGCCACTGGCTGTTCTTCAACCTGCTGTCCGCCAGCATGGTCGTGGTCATCGTGGCGCGCAACGCCATTCTGTTTCTGATGGCGTGGGAGATCATGGCGCTGGCTTCATTTTTCCTTGTCACTCTGGAACATGAGCGGGAATCGGTGCAGCGGGCCGGTTGGATCTATCTGATCTCCACACATCTCGGAACGGCGGTTCTGTTCTTTTTCTTCATTCTGCTCGGTTCCAAGTCGGGATCGCTGGATTTCGACAGTTTTCAGAGTGCCGGTGAGGTTATCGGGCCGCAGGCAACCTTGCTCTTCATTCTGGCCCTGATCGGTTTCGGCACCAAGGCCGGGATTGTTCCCGTGCACGTGTGGCTGCCGGAGGCGCACCCGGCCGCGCCGAGTCATATATCGGCTCTGATGTCCGGGGTGATGATCAAAACCGGGATCTACGGCATCGTGCGCACCCTCATCTGGTTAGATAATCCGTCGGTAGAGTGGGCCTTGACCTTGATTGGGATCGGCGGGGTTTCCGGGGTGTTGGGAGTCCTGTTGGCGCTGGCCCAGCACGATTTGAAACGTCTTCTGGCGTACCATAGCGTCGAGAACATCGGGATTATCTTTCTCGGGCTCGGTGTCGGAGTTCTGGGGCAAGCCACCGGAACACCGATTCTGACGGTCCTTGGATACGGGGGCGGACTGTTGCATGTTTTGAACCACTCGATTTTCAAGGCTCTGCTGTTTCTGGGGGCCGGCAACGTCCTCCACGGCGCGCACACACTGAATCTGGAGAATACCGGTGGCTTATTGAAACGCATGCCGTGGACCGGAACGATGTTTCTTGTGGGAGCCGTCGCCATCTGCGGATTGCCGCCCCTGAACGGGTTTGTCAGCGAATTCATGATTTACGCCGGCGCCTTTCATGCCGTGCAGTCGTTGGACGCGTTCGCGGCGATTCCTTCGATCCTCGCCATCCTCGCTCTGGCTCTGATCGGCGGATTGGCCGTGGCGTGTTTTACCAAGGCGTTCGGGATCATTTTTCTGGGGCAGCCGCGCAGCCAACATGCCAGCGAGGCTCACGAATCCGCAGCCGCGATGCGCTGGCCCATGGTCGTCCTGGCGGCTCTGTGCGTCCTAATCGGCATCCTCGCGCCGTTAAGCCCGGTGATGCTGAGACCGGTGATTCTGCAAGTGGCACCGTTGGCCGCCCTCCTGGTGTCGGATTCCATGGCCCAAATCCAAACGACGCTGGCCGTGATTGTCGGCGTGATGCTGCTGTGCGCGCTGTTGGCGGCACTGCTGCTCTGGCGGCGGCGAACGAAGCTGACCGGGCGGGCACGCGCGGATGCCGTCACCTGGGATTGCGGCTACGCCGCGCCCACGGCCCGCATGCAATACACCGCCGCGTCATTTGCCCAACCGATCCTGCGGCTTGTCGCCGGGATCGTTCGCCTGCCGAAACGTTTTACCCAACCGAAAGGGTATTTCCCTTCGGCGGGATCGTTTTCTACCGAAACCCCCGACGTGGTGGAGCGCGAGGCGTGGGCGCCCGCTTTCAGAATTGTGGAACGGGTGCTGATGCGATTCCGGTGGATACAAACCGGCAGCATTCACCTGTATATTCTCTATATGGCCATTACACTGATCGTCCTGCTGATTTGGAAATTGTGGTGAAGCGATGCTGAACCTGCCTTCCTTGATTCCGTTTTTAATCGCCCTGGGCACGGCTCCGCTGCTCTTGGGCGTGATTCAGCGGACGAAGGCGATCACTGCCGGCCGCCAGGGCCAGCCGATTCTTCAGCCTTACTTTGACCTGTCGAAACTGCTTCGCAAAGGCGCTGTTTACAGCCGGACCACGACGTGGGTCTTTCGTGCGGGTCCACTCCTCTCTCTGGCCGGGCTGGGGACAGCGCTGCTCATGGTGCCGTGGGGCAGCGTCCCGGCAACGATCGCGTTTTCGGGCGACTTCGTGCTGGTATTGTATCTGCTGGCTTTGGGGCGATTCTTCACGATTGCGGCGGCGCTTGATACCGGATCAAGCTTCGAGGGCATGGGAGCCAGCCGGGAAGCGCTGTTCGCGGCCTTGACGGAACCCATCGTTTTCGCCGTGCTCATTACGCTCGTCCGACTGACCGGGGAGATGTCCTTAACGAACATGTATCAGCAGATGTCGCTGATTCTCCGGAGCGCCTCGGGCGCAGCCTTGATTCTTTTGATCGTGATTATGTTCGTGATCCTGCTGACAGAGAATTCCCGAATTCCGGTGGATGATCCAACGACTCACCTGGAGTTGACCATGATCCATGAGGTCATGGTTCTCGATCACGGCGGCCCGGACCTCGCTTTCATCCTGTACGGATCCGCGCTGAAGTTGTGGATTTTTTCAGCACTGCTTGCGGGATTGATCCTGCCCGTGTACACCGGGAACCTGCTGCTTGATGGATTGGCATTTCTGTCCGGCATGTTCGGCATTTCCGTTGCCGTGGGAGTGGTCGAATCCGTCATGGCGCGCCTGCGGCTTCTGCTCGTTCCGCACATGCTCATCGGCACGACCGCGATCGCGGCTGTCTGCATTTATTTGACTTTGGGTTGAGGTTGGGACGCTCATGCAAGACCTCCTTTTTGTGCTGCTCATCCTGACCGGGTTTGTGTTTCTCGGCTCGGGGCGGATGCAATTCGGCATTCGCACCGTGGCTCTGCAGGGCATTCTCCTGGGATTGATTCCCCTGCTGGGCAACTTGCAGGATCTGTGGGCGCGGTTGACGGCTTTGGCCGTTCTCAGTCTGGCCATCAAAGGGATGGTTCTGCCCTATTTTCTGACGCGCGCCATGCATAAATCAAAGGCGCTGCACGAAGATAATCCCTTCGTCGGCTTTACGGCGTCTATGGTCGTCGGCATCATTTGTTTAGGGGGCTCGTTCTGGATCGCGTCCCGGCTGCCGTTCATAGACAGTTCGCAGCCGAAGATGGCCGTGGCGGTTTCGCTGTTCATCGTCTTGGTCGGTTTTTTCGTCATCATCAGCCGGCGCAAGGCTCTTTCGCAGGTTCTGGGTTATCTGGTGATGGAGAACGGAGTGTACATCTTTGGCGTCGCGTTTGCCGTGGACGTGCCGTGGCTCGTAGAACTGGGCGTGCTTTTGGATGTGTTTGTGGCGGTTTTCGTCATGGGCATCGTCATCTTTCACATCAGCAAATCGTTTGACCATATTGATACCGATCAACTCTCGTCGCTGACAGGATAGCGTACGGTGCTTTTCAACACACTCAGTCTATCGGCGCTGGTGCTGGTTCCGCTGATCGCGGGAGCCGCCGCGTTGATGATCCGGCCGGATCGCCTGCGTCGCGGCTTGCTTATCTCGGCCGCTGTGCTTCATTTCCTGCTGACGATCACGGCGAGCGGCGCTTCGCCGGTCCTCGGCGGATGGTTGGCGTTAGATTCCCTGGGGCATCTGTTTCTCGGCATTGTGAGTCTGCTGTTTCTGGTGGCGATCGTGTATGGAGTCGGATATCTTGCGCGGGAGAAGCAGACGAAAGAACCGGGACGAGTGGACGCTGGATCGGGGCCGTTGCTCGTCAACAGCCGCGAATCCTGGCTGACGGGGTGTCTGCTGTTTTACTTGTCCGCCATGACCCTGGTCTGTGTCAGCAATCACCTGGGACTGTTGTGGGTGGCGATTGAGGCCACGACGTTGGCCAGTGCGCCGATGATCTTCTTTCATCGCCGTCCTCAATCACTGGAGGCGACTTGGAAATACCTGCTCATTTGCTCCATCGGAATTGCTCTGGCGTTGTTCGGGAATTTTCTGCTGGCGGTTTCCACTTCGATTATCACGAGCGGTGAATCGCCGTTATTGCTGGACCAATTGCTGCTTCAGGCTGTGCATTTTCATCCGCAATGGTTGAAAGCAGCCTTCGTCTTTCTGCTGGTCGGTTACGGGACAAAAATGGGCTTGGCGCCCCTGCACACCTGGCTGCCCGATGCTCATAGCGAGGCTCCGAGTTTCGTATCCGCGCTGCTCTCCGGGGCGTTGCTGAACTGCGCGTTTCTCGGGATCCTCCGTGCTCAGCAGATTCTCAATGCCTCCGGTCTCGCCGCTTTCGGACAGGAACTGCTCATGGGATTTGGCCTGTTGTCTATGGGATTGGCGGCCATCTTCATTTTACAGCAGCCGGATTTCAAACGCATGTTGGCCTATTCCAGCGTGGAGCACATGGGCATTCTGGCGCTGGGGGTTGGACTGGGGGGAACAGCGGTGTTCGGAGCGATGTTCCATGCCGTCAATCACTCTCTGACCAAGGGCATGCTGTTTTTAGTTGCCGGCAATATCCTGTCCGTCATGAGAACCAAGTCCACAGCAGAGGTTCGCGGTTTATCGCATCTCATGCCGGTATCTGCGGCGCTCTGGATGGCCGGATTTTTAGCTATCACCGGCTCGCCGCCCTTTGGCACATTCCTGAGCGAATTTATCATTCTGAAAGCCGCGATAGAGCAGAGTCACTACGCGCTTGCCGTGATCTACCTGCTGATTTTGTCCGTGATCTTCGTGGCGATGGCCTCCATCGTGGTCCGGATGGTTCAGGGTGTTCCCTTGCGCGCGCGCGAGCCTGCGGCTCACGGCGAATCCTGGCTGATGATCGCGTCGCCCCTGGTGCTGTGCGTGTTGATCCTCATTCTGGGCGTTTACATGCCGGACATTTTCGAAGACCTGCTGCGGGACGCGGCGACGGTCGTGGGAGGGTCGGCATGAGCGCATCCCACTTCATGGCGATCGGCAACGGGGACGCGTGTGACGTCGGCAGCATTCCGGTGCTGCCCTTTGACTCGTTCCGGGACCAGGTGCTCCAGGCCATTGACGAAGGGGCTTGGATCGCCGCTTGGCCTGCTCGACCCGAATCGGGACAACGTTTACGCGCCACCGCGGTCCTGGCTGACACGCCGCGGGGAGCGCTGCGGCTGCTTTCCACGCGCCTTCCGGAAGCCTTCCAGTCTTTGACTCCGGATTGTCCGCAAGCGCATTTGTTTGAACGCGAATTGGCGGAGCAGTGGAACGTGACACCCGTCGGGCATCCGTGGCTCAAGCCGGTTCGCTTTCATCCTCCGTATTCAGAAGGAAGCCACCGCAGCGCCACGTCATCCGTGAATCCGCTGCTTCCGGGAGTCACGAATTTCTTTCAGATTGAGGGTCACGAACTGCATGAAGTCGCGGTGGGGCCGGTTCACGCCGGGATCATCGAACCGGGACACTTTCGCTTCCTTTGTCATGGGGAGCACGTCCTGCATCTGGAGATTGCGCTTGGCTACCAGCATCGCGGATTGGAGCGCACTCTGACGGGCGGGCCGGATAAGCGAACCTGTCATTCGATTGAGACCGCCGCCGGCGACACCACGATTGGCCACACTCTGGCTTATTGTCAAGTTCTTGAAGCACTCTCGGAATGCACGGTGCCGTTACGCGCGGCCGTGCTGCGAGCGATCGGCCTCGAACTTGAACGGATGGCGAATCACACCGGGGACTTGGGAGCGCTGGCCGGAGACGTCGGTTTTTTTCCCACGGCTTCCTACTGCGGACGCTTGCGCGGTGAATTCCTGAATCTGACCGCGTTGTTATGCGGCAGCCGTTTTGGACGAGCGATGCTCTGTCCGGGCGGGGTGCGATTCGAAGCGGATCCGAAGCGCACGGACGACTTCTCAGAGCGGTTTGAGAAGACCCTGTCCGATCTCACTTCGGCAGTCGAACTCTTGTGGAAATCCCCGTCGGTGATGGATCGGTTTGAGCGGACGGGGACGGTGTCGCGCCAAGATGCCCTGACGTTGGGACTGGTTGGTCCAGCGGCTCGGGCGTGCGGGATCGAGACGGATATGCGGCGCGATCTCCCGACGGGAATCTATCGCTTCCGGAGCGTTCCGACCGCCACGTGGCATACGGGAGATGTGTTCGCGCGCGCGTTTGTCCGTTGGATCGAGATTCAGCGTTCGGCAGCTTTTGTGCGGGATCAAATCAAGTCCCTTCCCGCATCTCCACTTCGCGAGAATGTGGATTCGCCAGCGCCGAACAAGCTGGCCGTGTCCCTGGTGGAAGGCTGGCGCGGCGCGATCTGTCATGTTGCGGTCACGGATGCAACCGGCCATTTTGCACACTACAAGATTGTGGATCCATCCTTTCACAACTGGTTCGGCCTGACGACGGCCATGCGCGAACAAGAGATTTCCGATTTTCCTTTGTGCAACAAAAGCTTCAATCTTTCTTACTGCGGGCATGATTTGTGAGCCGCCGCCATGACTAATCTTCTCGGC
>JAQTRJ010000364.1 GCA_028711875.1 bacterium
CGCGCCCGGCTGACCGGCCTGCATCACAACTTCCGCCTCGCGCTGATGCTGACGCGCATTGAGCACATTGTGCGGAATGTTTTTTCGCCGCAGCATCCGCGAAATAATCTCGGACGTCTCGACGGTGACCGTTCCCACCAGCACCGGCTGCCGGCGCTCGTGCAGCTCCGCGATCTTTTCAATGACCGCGTTGTATTTCTCGCGGCGCGTGCGGTACACCATGTCGTTAAGGTCCTTGCGGCGCACCGTCTCGTTCGTGGGAATCACCATGACTTCGAGTTTGTAGATTCCCCAGAATTCGTTTTCCTCGGTCTCAGCGGTGCCCGTCATGCCCGCGAGTTTGTCGAACAAACGAAAGAAATTCTGCAGCGTGATCGTGGCGATCGTCTGCGTTTCGCGCTCGACCTTGACGCCTTCTTTGGCTTCGATCGCCTGATGCAGTCCATCGGAGTAGCGCCGCCCCGATAGAATCCGGCCGGTGAACTCGTCCACGATCATCACCTTGTCGTCCTGCACCACGTACTCGACGTCCTTTTCATAGAGACAATACGCCCGCAGAAGCTGCGAGACATTCTGCACGCGCTCGCTGCGCTCGGCGTAGGCTTCCTGCATGCGTGACTTGGCCGTAGCCTTCTCGTCGAGAGTGAGCGCTTCGTCTTGATCAATCTTGCCGAACTCTTCGGGCAGATCGGGCAGCACGAACAGGTCGGGATCGCCGCCGTAGTACTTTGTGAGCTGCACGCGCCCCTTGTCGGTCAGATCGGCGATGTGCGAACGTTCGTCAATCGAGAAATACAGCTCCTCGTCGAGCTCGAACATTTTCTTGTCGCGCAGGAGATCGTTTTCCACGCGCTGCCGCAGGCGGATGTTCGACGGCTCCTGAAAGAGCTTCATCATCCGCTTGTGTTTGGGAAAACCTCGATAGCCCATGAGCAGCTTGCGGCCGGCTTGCCACTCGTCGAAGCTCTCTTTCGCCAGATCCGCTTCGATCTCGTCGGCCAGCTTGGTGACGAACTGCGATTGCAGGCGCACGAGTTGCTCGACGGGCGGCTTCATCTCGCCGAATTTCTGCGTCGAATGCGCGACCGGACCGGAGATAATGAGCGGCGTGCGCGCCTCGTCAATGAGCACGCTGTCCACCTCGTCCACGATGGCATAGTGATGGCCGCGCTGCACCACCTCGTCCATCGTGAGTGCCATGTTGTCGCGCAGATAATCGAAGCCGAACTCGTTGTTGGTGCCGTAGGTGATGTCGCGCGCGTACTGTTCGCGGCGCACCGGCGGCGGCATGTCGGAAATAATCACGCCGACCGTCAGCCCGAGAAATTCGTAGATCGGTCCCATCCACTCCGAGTCGCGCTGCGCCAGATAGTCGTTGACCGTCACCAGCCACGCGCCCTGTCCTTCGAGCGCGTTCAGATAGAGCGGCAGCGCGGCAACGAGCGTCTTGCCCTCACCGGTAGCCATTTCCGCGATCTTGCCCTGATGCAGCGCGATGCCGCCGATCAGCTGCACGTCGTAGGGAACCATGTCCCACGCCGTGGGATGGCCGCGTACTTCGAATTTCCTTCCGACTAGTCGGCGGCACGTGTTCTTTACGACGGCGAACGCCTCGGGCAGCAGGTCGTCCAGCGTTTCGCCGTCCGCCAGCCGCGCGCGGAATTCGTCGGTCTTGGCGCGCAGCTGCTCGTCGGTGAGCGACTGGAACTCCTCTTCGATGCGATTGATTTCGTGAACGACCGGCCAGAGCTGCTTGGCGGCGCGATCGTGTTTGGTTCCGAAGAGTTTGGCGAGAATCGCGTTAAACATGGGTGTATCTTAATCGAGTGAAATAACGTATCCGCAAGCGTTGCGGCGACCGAATGGCCGCCGCTTGTCTACATTCCGTTGAACAGCCTCGCGGCAAGGAATTCCGGCAGGTTCGCTTGCCGGATGCGGCGGGCGGCCTCCTGAACCGGGTAAACTTCGCGAATGCCTATGTAAGTTCCCGTGTCGGTATCGTAAATCCCGCAGGACGCGCGTGGATCGCGGTCGCGCGGCTGTCCCACTGAGCCGACGTTGATGATTGCGCGCCGCCCAGCCGGATCGTCGAACATCGCCGGAATGTGCGAATGCCCGATGAACGCCGTCGTTCCCGGCTTCATCGCCTGAAAATGCGGGAGCGCGTCGGACGGCGGAAGAATGTAATCCCAGCGCGCCGGATTGGCCGGCGTAGCGTGAACGAGCAGCACTCCGTCCTCGACCAGCGTCAGGGGCAGCGACTTCACAAAAGCCAGATTCTCTTCCGTAAGCACGCGCGCCGTCCATTCGATGGCGGCGCGCGCGTACGGATTGAAATACTGGATCGAAGTGTGTCCGATCACCGCGTCGTCGTGATTGCCGAGCACACTCCCGTGGCAGGCCGCGCGAATTCGGTCCATGCACTCGTTGGGACTCGCGCCGTAGCCGATCATGTCGCCGAGATTGTACACGCGATCCACCTTCTCGAGCTCGAAGCGGCGCAGCACCACGTCGAG
>JAQTRJ010000365.1 GCA_028711875.1 bacterium
GGCTCCGTTCGGCCCGAAAATTCCCACCAGCTTGCCGGCGGGAACGGACAGATCCACGTCCCACAGCACGGGATGGCGGTCGTAGGCCACGGTCATGTCGTGGATCTCGATGGGCGCGTGCAGGACGTGATCTGCGGTCATGGCAGCACCGCGGCTTTCAGGCGGACACGATAGGCAAGTCCCGGCTCGCCGTCGAGCGCTTCGCCCCATTTCAGGTGATCAATTCCGCCGTCGCGGAGCGCGGATCTGGGAATGCGATGGCGCGAATAGAGACCGCTGAGCGCTTTACCCGGCTGCGCGTCGTCGGCGTTGCTGCCGTCGAAGGCCTCGTGCAGTCCGCCGTTTTGATCCTCGATGTATTTGTCTTCCCACGATACGCGCAGCGGCAGCGATCCGGTGTTTTCCAAAATATAATTCACGCGCAGCGTAATTTCATCGCCGATGCCCTCGCCGTATTCGCAGGAGAGCACGCACACGCGCACCGTCTGCTTCTTCAGCACGTCGTTTTCCAGATAGGTCCGGGTATAGCTCAGCCAGCTCCCCTGCCGCACGTTCAGGCTGTCTCCGCACGAGACGAGCAGCAGCGTGAGCAAAAGCGGCGGCACACCTTTCAGAAGTTGACGGATCATCATGCCTCCTTCCGGATGATACGGCGGCTCAGCGCAGCGCGCCGACGATGGTGTTCACATTGTGGCGGATCATGCCGAAGTACGTTCCGTCCTCCGTGCCGGGCGCGCCCATCGCGTCGGAAAAAAGCTCGCCGCCGATGACGACGGTGTGCCCGCGCGCGCGGCAGCCGGCCACGACGGCTTCCAGCGGCTTGCGCGGCACGCTGCTCTCGACGAAGACGGCTTTCACGCCGCGCGACGCCATGAGATCCACAAGATGCGTCACGTCGGCCAAACCGAAATCGGTGGCGGTGGACATGCCCTGCAGTCCTTGAACTTCAATCGCGAACGCTTCGCCAAAATAGCCGAAGGCGTCGTGCGCGGTAATCAACACCCGCCGCGGCTTGGGAATGCTCTCGATGTCGCGCTTGGCCCACGCCGTCAGCGAGTCGAACCCGGCGCGCAGCGAATCAGCACGCGCAGCGAAAACGGCGGCGTGGTCCGGGCGCGCCTCGCTGAGCGTGGCGACGATGGGATCGAGAATGTATTTCCAGCGGGCGGGATCCATCCACACGTGCGGATCGTACGCGCCCGCGGCATCGTGCTGCTTGTGCCGCAAAGATTCGGGAATCGCCTCGGCCACGGCAATCACGGCTTTCGTGCGCGACATCTTCTCGAACATGTCGGTCATTTTCCCTTCGAGATGAAGTCCGCTGTAGAAAACTATATCCGCTTCGTCGAGCTGCACCACGTCGCGGAAGCTCGCTTTGTAAAGATGCGGATCCACGCCGGGCCCGAACAGGCCGATCACGTCCGCGTCGTCGCCCGCCACCCGCTGCACGATATCCGTGACCATGCCGACGGTGGTGACGACCCGCAAGCGCGAACGATCGCGCGGGCGCGGCGCGCAGCCGCCGACAAGCGTCGTCAGCATCAGCACGGCGAGCAGAAATCCGAACCGGACGAGCGAGCCATATCCCATCGGCGAGCGCCGCCTCAGAATTTCGCGATGAAGTGATTCAAGAGATAGAAGATTCCCACCGACAAACCGCCCGCCGCCGGAACGGTGAGCAGCCACGACGAGAGAATCGAGCGCACCACGCGCAGATTGACCGAATCGAGTCCGCGCGCGAGTCCCACTCCCACGACCGCCCCAACCAGCGTATGCGTGGTGGACATCGGCAATCCGAGCTTGGAGCAGACGAGCACCACCGACGCGGTCGAGAATTCCGCGCAGAAACCGCGGCTCGGCGTAAGTTCGGTGATCGCTTTGCCCACCGTCTTCATGACCTTAAAGCCCCAGGTCGCGAGTCCCGCGATAATGCCGATGCCGCCGAAAACCAGAATCCACGGCGGCACCGTCGTCTGCGCAATCACCACCCCTTTCGTCGTCATCATAATCACGGCGGCGACCGGCCCGACGGCATTGGCCACGTCGTTCGCGCCATGAGCGAAGGCGACATAGGCGGCGGTCATAATCTGCAGAACCATGAAGACCGACTCGACGTGATCCATCCCGCGCAGCGTTCTGCGGCGGCATTGCCGGCGAATCACGACGTAAAACACGCCCCAGCTCAGCGCTCCGGCGATGAGCGCCAGCGGCAACGCCTGAAGAAAGGAAAGATTCAGCTTGAGATTGTCCAGTCCTTCATAGATCGTCGCGAGGACCAGATTGGCCACGGTGAGTCCCGCGAAAATCGGCCCGATTCGCAGGGTCGCCGCGACGGGATCGCGGGTGTTCAGAATCACGCGACGCACGAACACGAACAGCAGAAACGCCAGCAGTCCCCCGGCCAAAGGCGAAATCAGCCACGACGCGGCGATGTGCACGAGCACGGACCACTGGATCTGCGACGGGCCGCAGGCGAATAGTCCGAATCCGACCAGCGCGCCAACCACGGAGTGAGT
>JAQTRJ010000366.1 GCA_028711875.1 bacterium
ATGACGTATATTTGAGGGAAACGAAGGAAGAATTGTCATGCGTTATATATCTCTGCTTCTCGTGGTGATGGTCGGCTCAATTGGCTGCCGGAATCGTCCGCAGCCGCTGACGATCTTTCACACTAATGACATTCACGGTCATTTCACCGCCGAGGTGGTGTCCTGGCGCGATGATAGCGTAAAAGTCGGCGGCATGGCGGCGCTAAGCGATGATCTCGACAGCCTGCGCCACGTCTATCCGAAATCTCTTTACCTCGACGCGGGCGATCTCATGACAGGCAATCCGATTTGCCGAATCGCATATCGCGGCGTGGAAGGAGGCGCGCTGCTCGAAATGCTCCACCGGTGCGGAGTCAGCGCCATAGCGTTGGGGAATCACGAATTGGATCAGGGCGCGGATCATCTCCGCCGATTCGTTCGCCAGGCGCCGTTTCCGATCCTTTGCGCCAACATTCGCGATGCCGAGTCCGACAGCCTGCTCGCCGATTCGGCGCGGATCTTTCGCGTCGGAAACGTGCGCGTGGGTGTGATCGGACTGATGATGGATCAGCTGGCCGGATCGGTCGCGAAAGCCAGCATGATTCCTTTTCACGTGGACAGCGTGGTCGAGGCGGCACAGAACCAAATCAACGAACTTGATCCGAAAACCGATGTGATTATTCTGCTCACGCATCAAGGCGTTGACGAAGACAGCCTGCTGGCGACGCGCGTTCACGGTGCCGACGTCATCGTGGGCGGTCACAGCCATACTCGCTTGGAGTCGCCGTTGCGAGTAAACGGCATCGTGATCGTGCAGGCCGGAGCCTACGGAAAGAACCTGGGCGTTCTCGATCTGACGGTGGCCGGCGACTCTGTTCAGGAGTGCCGCGGAAGCCTGATCGAATTGGCCGAACGGACCCCCCACATGGATTCGCCAGTGCGGCAGCTCGCCGACAGTCTCGACGCGGTCATTCAGGAAATCTATGGCGAGGTCATCGGCCGTCTCGCCGCGCCTTGGAAACCGAGCTATTATGAAACCAGCAACGTCGGGAACTGGATCACGGATCGCCTAAGAGAGCGCTATCAGGCGGACGTCGCTTTCGTGAATGCCGGGGGAATTCGCGCGGGACTCGAAGCCGGTCCGGTCACGCTGCTCGACGTACAGCAAATGCTTCCGTTCATGAATTCCATCGTGACGCTTGAGGCGCGCGGAGCGGATTTACAGCGAACTGCGCTCGAACAATCTCGCGCGCAGGGTCTTCGACGTCACGGCGCGCTCGAAATGTCAGGAATGACCGTATCTTTCGAGCTCGCGGGTGTTGATGACAGCGTGTCGGTCGGAGACGTTCGGATTGGTGGACAACCGATTGACATGAGCCGTCGGTATCGCGTTGTCACCATTGACTACGTGGCGCAGGGGCATGAGGATCGCTATCTGGGCTTTACGCCGCAAGACGTGGAGAGCACGGGTGATCTCATCAGCGACGTAATCGCAGAGGAAATCCGAAGCGTCAAACAACCGATTCGTGCCGATGACGTCGTTCGACTGAGGGATCTGCCATGAACGGGAAATCTCGCGTCCTGGTCATCTGTACCGGCAATTCCATGCGCAGCCAACTGGCGGAGGGTGTGTTGAGAGCCGAGCTGGGTGACTTCGTGGATGTATTTTCGGCGGGTACGCACCCTTCGTCGGTGCATCCTCTGATCCTATCCGCGCTCGAGGAATCTGGGATTGATACGAGTCGTTGTATCGCGAAAAGTGTTCGGGAGTTTGTCCACGAGAGATGGGATTTAGTAATCACCCTTTGCGACAACGCCCGCGAATGCTGTCCCATGTTTTCCAACGCACGGGAAGTTCTTCATATCGGTTATCCCGATCCAATCAGCTATCTCGGAGTGAAGAGTGCGTCTGAGGCGATCTCCGATTTGCGGGAACGGATGCGCTCCGAGTTGGTTGAATTCGTTGTCAAAGAGCTGCAAATTGATCGCGGAAGCGCGCACTAATCACTCTGCTGTTCAGGTCGAGGAAACGGCTGATCCGGGAGCGACAACAGATAATCGCTCAGGGCTTGAATCACGTCGGCGGCGCGTTCGAGCTTCATCGCGTCCACTTTGAACAGAGTTGCTCGAGGCAGACCGCGCACGTAAGCCAGAAGATGCTTGCGGAATTCGCGGACGGCGCGTTCCTCGCTCCACTGTTCAACCGACCAACGCAGCTGCGTCGCGGCGGCGTCCAAACGTTCTTGCGGCGTCGGCGGAGCGCATTCACTGCCCGATGTCAGCAGATGTTCGACTTCGCGAAAAATGAACGGATATCCCATGGCCGCGCGTCCGATCATCGCCGCGTCGCAGCCGGTGCTCTGCATCAACCGCACGACGTCGCGGGCTGAGCGCACATCGCCGTTTCCCACCACCGGAATTCCCACCGCCGTCTTAACCTGACCGATCCACTCCCACTGCGCGTCCGTGCGGTAGAAATCACTTCGGGTTCGGGCATGAACGGTCACCCATGAAGCGCCCGAGTCCTCCGCCC
>JAQTRJ010000056.1 GCA_028711875.1 bacterium
CGGTCTCCTCCATCAGGGAAGAGCGAACGCAAAACCCATTCCTGCTCCAACCTGATTTCGATAGCTTTGTCCACTTGAAGCGTAACTGGCTGGCTTATAAAGCAAAGCACGGAATTCAATGAACTTCACCGAGCGCGCTAGGGTGGCCTTGCTTCCGGCCGTTCTGTCGGTTTCGACGGCCTCGATTTTCGTCCGTTTTGCCGCCGCTCCGCCAATGGGAGCGGCCTTCTGGCGGTCGGCGGTGGCGGGGCTTGCGCTGCTCGTGGTCTTTTTATTCCCGAAATTCCGGCGCGAAATGCGCGCGGTAGCATGGGCGAGGATCGGCACCATTGCGCTGGCTACGATCATCATTTCGCTTCACCAAATCTGCTTCATCACCAGCCTGAGTTACACGTCCATTGCCGCCTCGACGTTCCTGACCAGCACGCAGCCGGTGTGGACGGCGCTCTTGGGCGGCTGGTTGATCCGCGAACGAGTCAGCGCGCGCAGCCTGATGGCCGTGCTTGGAGCGCTGGCGGGAATGGGACTCATTACTCTGGCGCGTCCAACCGGGAGCGCGCTCTTCGGCAATCTGCTCGCGCTCGCGGCGGCGATTCTGGCCTCGCTCTATTCGCTGGCCGCGCGCAGACTCCGGCAGAGCACGCCCGTCGTGCCGTTTATGGTGGTGGTCAACGTCTCGTCGGCGATTTTTCTCGGTGTTCTTGGGCTGATCGTCGGCGCGAATCTTTCCGATTATTCTGCGCACACATGGCTGGGGCTGATTCTGCTCGGGCTGATTCCCACGCTGATCGGCCACTCGCTGCTGACGTTTGCCATTGGACACTTGAAAGCATTCGTGGTCAACGCTTCGATCCTCGGCGAGCCGGTGGGCGCGACGCTGCTCGCGATTTTCTTTTTCCGCGAGTATCCGACCGCTCAGACTTTGGCCGGAGCGGCGGTGGTCCTCGCCTGCATTCTGCTCATCGTTTTCGAGCGCGAGCTTCCGGCCGCCGCGGAGCAGACGTGAGGGGGCAATTAAAATGATGCTCTTCTTGTTGCTGTTAGCCTTGACGGGTACGGTTTGTGCCCAGCCGCCGGATACGTTGTGGACGAGGACCTATGGCGGCGCGACAGAGTACAGCGAACAAGCTCTTGCACTCTGCCCGACCTTGGACGGAGGTTTCGTGCTGGCGGGGATCACCTACGAAACCGATCAGATACTCGTTGTGCGTACAGACGATCAGGGCAATCCAGTATGGATGCGGCGATATGGTACTGATCCCTGGAATTACGCAACCACTGTTCAGGCCATGCCGAATGGTGACTTCCTGGTGGCTGGATACACGGATAATGTCTTGATGTATGCTTCGCGGATTGACGCGGTCGGCGACACTCTTTGGTCGAGGACTTATCAGCGGTTGCCGGAAAGCAATGATATCATTCAGGCATCTGTCGCGATCCGGGATGGAGGAGCGCTTCTTGTCGGAACAAGTAATACCGGTCGCTCCGTTGTATGGGCGCTGCGCATTGATGCCGACGGGGATACGATTTGGACATTCTCGTATGGAGACAGTGTGATTAACGCCCGCGGATTTGCTGTCGGGCTGGCTCCGGATAGCGGCTTCGTGATCTCCGGCGGGCAGTGGACTGACAATGGCAATGATTCGGATTTCCTCCTGTTGCGCCTCACCGCAGAGGGAGACTTCGTTTGGGCACGCACCTACGGAACGGGTGATAATGATCGCTCATTTTCTGTCTTGTCTTCCCCGGAAGGCGGGTTCATTATGGCTGGGGATTCGTATGATGTCGAACACGGGATGGTCAAAGTCTATTTGGTTCGCACGGACGATCATGGCGACACCCTGTGGACACGCATTTACGATGGCTTTCCTTCTATCATTACCCGTGGACTATGTCTTGCCCCGGGAGGAGGCTATGTTGCTGTGGGAACGACTTATGTGAACGTCGCACCATGGGATCAGCATATACTTGCGTTGCGGGTGGATGACCGGGGGGATACGCTGTGGTCGCGGTTGTTTTGCCGCTATTACTCCGACAATGCTACCTGTATCCTGCCGACACCCGACGGCGGGTACGTTATCGGGGGGTATTCTCTTTCTCCGGATGGCAGTTATGACATGTATCTGGTGAAAACCCGTCCCGGTCCCTTCGCCATTGACGAGCGCTCCCCCGCTTCCCCGTCGGACTTCAGCGTAAACATCTTCCCAAATCCCTTTAATTCTTCAGTAACGTTCACCTTCACGCTGCCGCGCACGACTGCAGTGACGCTGTCGGTGTTCAACACGCTCGGGCAGCGGGTGCGGGAAGTGAATCTCGGACAAATGGCGGCGGGGGAACATCGGTATCTGTTCGAGGCGGGCGCGCTGCCATCGGGAGTGTACCTCGCGCGGGTGGAAGCGGCGGGGAGAATGGAGACGCGGAAGGTGGTGAGGATGAGGTGAGGGGGGGAAGCTGAAAGCAGAAATCAGAAAGCGGAAATGTAGTTTTGCACGGTAGTGTGTTCTGATAGGGGCCGATTCATCGCGCCCTTTTTCTGTGCGCGAGATCGCGGGCGGGTTGCGGAGTACCTTAACCCGCCCCTACAAGAAATTCCTGCAGGGACAGAATCCCTGCCGTTCTTGTTGCCCAAGTCTCCTGAAAGGTTAGTTGGGTTGATTGAAAATTAAGTCGAGTTTTGGATCGAGAAGAAAATCATGCCTCGCGAAATGAGACGATAAAATGTCAAGATGAATAAATACAACAATAAAACACTTTTTCATTTACTTGACAAATATTTCAGAAATGAATATTTTTCAACCGCACAATTTTTCTATGCAACATTTAGGCTCGAAATATCATCAGGTGAAAACATGGGCCGACTGCTTGATGTGAATTTAGACAGCCGCGAAGAGATGCTGGTGGCGTGGCCGCGGCTGCTGATCGTGGCCGGAGAGCTGTCAGCGCGAACAGGCGAACATTTGATTTTCGGCAGGTTCGGCCTGACCATTCCGAAATACAGTCTGCTCGCCACGCTTGAAGCGCACGGCGGCAAGCCTTCGATGACCGAACTGCGCGAAGCGAATTTTGTCATGGTCAGCCCGTCGAGCATCACCGCCTTGGTGGATGACCTCGAAGCGCGCTCGCTGGTGCGGCGGGTGCCGTCACCGTCGGATCGCCGCGTGTCGCTGCTTGAAATCACCGCGGACGGCCGGAGGTTGCTCGGGCAAGTGAGCGAGCAGTATCAGCGCACGATGGCCGAGTTTGCCATCAAGTACGACATGGATCACCTGCGGACGGCGATCATTGAAGTGATTCAGTTCATCAGGCAGTGCGGGGAGGCGCTGGGGATCAGCGAACCGCAGCTACCGTCGAACGGGGAGTAGCCATTGCCGGTCAGGAGACCGACAACGGCGATCTCGTGCGGAGACTGACAACGGCGAGACGGGAAAGACCGACAACGGCGACTCGTGCGGAGACCGACAACGGCGACTCGTGCGGACACCGACAACGGGGACGGGGCGAATCGGGAGATTCGCCGCCGCGGTTCAAGGAATTCCGGTCGGGCGAGGACGCCCGGCTCGGCGATGAGGAAAATTCAGCGAACAACCTATAGAGGAGACAGATGACTTTCGGAAAATTCGTGGGGGCGGGCATGATCGCACTATTGCTGCTGCTCGCACCGAATACCTACGCGCTGGTGACGGTCTCGGGCAAGATTCTCGACCGGGAAACGGGAGAATCCGTGCCGGGAGTGGCCGTCATGGTGGAAGGCACTAAGCGCGGAGCCGCCGCCAATGTCGAGGGATTCTTTTCCATCGCCGATCTGGAACCGGGACAAATTACGCTGCGGTTTTCAGCGCTGGGCTATCGGTTTATCACCAGAGAACTGACGCTCGTGGACGGCGAAAATCAACATATGTCCGTCAAACTGGTTCCGGAAGCGATTCAGGTAATGCAGGTGGACGTGGTGGCCGAGCGCGAACAGGAGCGCACCTACACGCCCAAGGTCGCGCAATACAGTCTGCCCACGAAGGAGCTGGCGAAGCTGCCGCAGCTTGCCGAGCCGGACTTGTTCCGCTCACTGCAGGTATTGCCGGGCGTGCTGGCGACGTCCGATTATTCCTCGGAACTCAATATCTGGGGCGGATCGAGTGATCAGAATCTCATTCTATTGAACGGAATCGAGGTCTATAAGCCGACGCACCTCGGCGGATTGTTTTCAGCCTTCAATATGGATGCCATTAAGGATGTCAAGCTGATCAAGGGCGGCTTTCCGGCCAAATACGGCGGCCGGTTGTCGGCAGTGGTGGACATCACCGATAAAGAGGGCAACCGCAACGAACGCCACGGCAAGATCGGCCTGTCGCTGCTCTCGAGCAACGCGACTCTGGAAGGGCCGCTGCCGCATGGATCGTGGCTGCTGGCGGGCCGGCGCACGTATGTGGACGTCGCGACCAAGCTCATGAAGGAAAGCGGGATTATCACCGACGATTTCCCGTACTACTTCTACGATCTGAATGCCAAGGTCACCCGCGATTTCGCCAACGGCGACCGGATTTCCCCTTCGGCGTATCTGGGACGCGACGTCTTGGATATCACGTCGGGCAACGCCGACCGGATCCATCTGACGTGGGGCAATTCCACGTTCAGCGTTCCGTTCGTCCACATCTGGCACAACAAGCTGTTTTCGCAGAATACCGTCGCGGGCAGCTACTACAATACGAAGATGCGCTTTGAGACGACCAACGAATGGTCTGAGTTCACCAATCGGATCGAGGATTTTACCGTCAAGACCGATTTTAGCTGGTTCGCCACCGCCCGCCAGACGCTGGACATGGGCTTGCTGGCCAAGAGCATGAAGCTGCAGTTCGGCGTGAAAGAGCGTTCCACGACGTTCGTGGATGAGGACTACTTCGGCTGGCAACTGGCGACGTACGTGTCGGACGACATTCGTCCGAGCATCTGGTGGACGATCACGCCGGGATTCCGCGTCGAGCACAACACGCTCTCGGAGATCACCGAGTATCTGCCGCGGTTGTCCATCAAGCGTGAGCTCAACGATCACTCCTTCGTCAGCGCGGCGTTGGGCAAATACGTGCAGCCGTTTCAGCAGGTGACGTTCGGCGACAATTTCGCCTCGCTGTTCAACTCCTATATCCTGCAGGATAAGACCTTCAATCCCAACCGCTCGTGGCATTACGCGCTGACCTACGAAAACGATTTCGAGGGACCGCTGAAGCTGTCGTGCGGAGCCTACTATAAGGATTTCGACCGGATCATCGAATGGAATCCCAACAGCATTCCGCAGGAAAACGATCCGCTGATCGAGCACTTCGCCGTGGGCCGGGGCTTCGCTTACGGCGGCGATATTCTGGTGCAGGGCGAGTGGGATCGCTACACGCTGCTCTGGGGCTACGGGATCGGCCGCGCCAAGCGTTCGTTCAGTTTCTGGGACAACGGTCTGGTCTATCCGGCCAGTTTCGACCGGCTCCACAATGCCAACGTGTCGGTCAGCCGGAAGGTTGGGCGGCGCGGCACTCTGGAAGCGCGCTTCAGCTACTCGAGCGGTTTGCCGATGACCAAGGCCAACGGGCGCTATGAAATCGGACTGGATTACCCGGCCTATTTCCTGACACCGGGCCGCAAGAATCATTTTCGCCTGGATTCCTACCACCGGCTGGACCTGGCCTATCGCCTGCGGTATGAATACAAGCACTGGACGTTCAGTCCCTACGTGGAAATCATCAACGTCTACGACCACAAGAACGTCCTGACCTACAGCTACAATTTCGAAAAGAATCCCATCGCCATCGAGGAGACCGGCCAACTGCCGTTTCTGCCTTCGTTCGGCTTTACGGCGGAGTTCTGATCATGAAAATACGCCACTTTCTTCTCGCGCTTCTATGCGCCGGATTGCTGTTCGGTGTCATGGGCTGTGATGAATCCACCGAGCAGGAATATCGGGAACAGATCGTTCTGCAAGGCTATCTGTTCATCCATCAGCCCATGTCCATCCGGCTGTCACATACGCTGCCGTTCGACGCGTTCTACGATCCCAGCGCCGCGAACGTCTCCGGCGCCGACGTGACGATCTGGTCATTTGACGGATCCGAGACGCGTGAATATTCTTTGGCCGAGGACACGCTGGCTCCCGGAATTTATCGCGTGCAGGAGTCGGGAGTGGACGACACCGTGCGAACGGGATCGGTCTACTCCATTCGCGTCGAGTCGGGCGGCTCCGTTCTCACGGCCGAGTCCGGCCCGGCCGCTCCGCCGATCTGGCTCCAGAGCGTCTATTACGGAGAGCGGCAGTTGGAGGATTACCGGGACACGGTGGCCGTGGACACTCTGGAATTCGGCGGCCATACGGAGTATGGCGAACCGTACCTGATCTTCTTCTGGAATCACGATGAGCGACGGGAGGCCAGCAACATCGTGGTGCAGAATCTCGTCCCCAACTGGTACGACAACGAAGTCGAATCCGTGGTCAAGAACGAATGGCCGATCGCGTTCTGGACGATGAAGGAAGGCGATGCGTTCGCCATGCCGTGGCTGGTGGTCGGATTCACGGGGCTGCATCGGGTGACGGTCATGTCCTGCGACGAGAACGCCTACAACTACTTCATGACCAACATCCCCGGCGAAGCCTCGAATTATCCGAATTCCAACGTCCGCGGCGGACTGGGATTGTTTACCGCTCTTGACGCGGACACGATTTATTTCTATCTTAAGGATGACATCGAGGAATAGGAGCCGGACATGAATCGCGACGAGGCCTGGACTCTGCTCTGCGAATGGACGCCGTCCGACGCGCTGCGCAAGCACGCGCTGGCGGTGGAGGCGGCCATGCGGTTTTACGCGCGCAAATTCGCTGAGCCGGAAGACGAGTGGGGAATCGTCGGACTGGTGCACGACTTCGACTACGAGCGCTATCCGACCGCCGAGGATCATCCGTTTCGCGGCGTGGATCATCTGCGCTCGCTGGGCGTGCCCGAGTCGTGGGCCGAGGCGATCTTGTCGCACGCGAGTTATTCGGGCGTTGAGCCGACCACGCTGATGGCGAAAACGCTGGTCGCCTGCGACGAGCTGACCGGTCTCATCACCGCCGCCACTTACGTGCTGCCGAGCCGACGGGTGGCCGACCTTAAGCCGTCGTCGGTGCGCAAGCGGATGAAGGAGACCGGATTCGCGCGCAAGGTGAACCGCGAGGACATCGTGCGCGGGGCCGGGCTGTTGGGAATTTCGCTGGAGGAGCATATCGCCAACGTGGTTCTGGCGATGTGCGCCGAAGCGGACGCGCTGGGATTGTAATCGGCGGATCGGGAGCCGGCGAAGCGCAGAGGACGCCGGCCGCCGCGATTATGCCGCTATAGCCGGTTAGAAGACCGACAACGGCGAAGATCAGCGGCCTCGCGAAAGCGGGGCCGCTGTTCGTTGCATGAGAGTGGACGACGAAATCTGTTGACAAATCGTGGAACAGTGCTATATTATATAAGGAGCCGGCGCGCATCGGGAGCGCACGTTCTCAGAACGCGACCACAACACCTTCGCATCGGCCAATCAAGGAGGCACCATCATGCAGAGAACCGTACTGACGTTCATCATCCTCGCGCTGGTCGCGTGGGGAACGGCTTTCGCCAACACCGATCGTGTGGCGCGCCATCAGGTTCAGGGACCTGTTCTACTCAAAGGCCTTGAAGACACGCCCTACGACGGCATGGAATTCCCGGCGCGGCCGGTCCGGATGAACCTCGATGATCCGATCGCCCCGATCTACGTCGTTGGCACCACCTGGTATGACAATCAGCACAACGGCACAGCCGGCAAGCAGCTGGCGGTGGATCGCTACGGCTTTGTACACCACGTCTGGACGCGCGGCGCCAACTCCGGGTCGTCCATCCGGCACGTCTATTACAACGTGTGGGATCCGTCCCTCATGTCGTTTATGCTGCCCGATCCGAACAATCCCATCGGCACACAGGTGGATCAAGCGCCGCGGGCCGGATTTGTGACCGTGGACGTGAACGAGCAGGGCTTCGCGTTCCCGGTGTTCCATCAGGGAACCACGAGCGAGATTCACGGGGTAGTCGCCATTGACTATTTGCCCGCTCTCGGAGCCTTTGCCGCCTTTCAGCCCTGTTCGCTGCTGGTGGGAGATCCTCAGTTGGTCTGGCCGACGTCCGCCGTGGATCGCCACGGGAAGGTGCATGTGACCCTGACGGAAAGCGAAGGCGCGGGCGCCGAATATTACAGCCGCGGCACGCCGCAGATCGTGGACGAGATCGGCGAAGGCATTACCTGGGATGAATGCCTGGCGTGGGAGCAGGCCTCGTTCATCACCATAGACGTGGCCGCGTCGCCGGTCAGCGACAAAATCGCGGTGGCCTGGTTGGTGGACCCGGTGGGCGAGCATATCGGCTTGGACGTGTGGGTCAAAACTTCGGATGACGGCGGAGTGACCTGGAATGCACCGCGCAACATCACCAATTTCCAGCCGCTGGACACGATGTGCGTGCTGAACGGCGGCGATCCGTTCGTCTGCAACGGCGACACGATCCGCCCGTGGATTGATCTGTCCGTGCTGATAGACCAGAACGACGTCACCCACGTCGCCTTCACCGGCTGCGGATTCTTCTGGTGGGACTACGACGGCACGCCGCTCGAGAATCACGGCTACGTGTTCAGCAGTCTCTGGCATTGGGATGACGCCCGCGACCAGTACAATTTCGTTCACGACGCGTGGTACAGCCACACGTCGGTCGCGCTGGGTTCCAATAATCTTATGGTCCATCGTCCCAACTTAGCCATAGACACGGTGTCCGGTTTCCTGTACTGCTCGTTCCACAAGTTCGACAGCGTGCAGGTCAGCGCCAACGGCTATCCGCAGGGCGATATTTGGATTACCGTATCCACCGACGGCGGCCGCCGCTGGGCCGAGGCCACCAACGTGACCAATACTGACGGCGGCGTGGACACTCCGGCCGGGCAATGTCTGGCCGAGCGCGACGCCACGCTGGCCAAGTTCGTCACCAACGGTTTTGTTCACATGCAGTATATGCTGGACCTCGATGCCGGCACTTCGATCACGGAGACTCCCGAGGGCGTGCCAACGCAGAACAACATCTACTACATGCCGATTCCGGTGGACTTGATTCCGATATCGCCGCTGGTGGACGAGCGTCCGCTGCGCGCCGACTCGACCGGATTCCCGCCGCTCGCGGCCGATCGCTGGAGCGCGGAAATCCCGACCGGTTTCCGGCTCTATCCGAACTATCCGAATCCGTTCAACTCGCGGACGAACATTCAGTTCGATCTGCCAAACACGGCTGTTGTTGACCTGCGGGTCTTCGATGTGCTCGGGCGGGAAGCGGCGGTGCTGGTGGCGGGCGAGCGGATGCAGGCAGGAACGCATGTTCTATCGCTGGACGCAGCCAGTCTGCCTTCGGGGCTGTACTTCTATCGGATGGAGGCCGGCGGCCTGACGCAAACGTGCAAGATGGTGCTCATGCGATAATCCTTCCGTCATGGGATTGTAACCGAGACGGAGCGCCCGCACTGATCTAGCCCCCGGAATTGGTACCACTTTGAAAGTCAGAGCAGAGTGGTATATTATCCAATCCGGAGGTGGTTATGGGACGGGTTAAGTACAAGGCGGAGCAGATCATCCCGATGCTTCGGGAAG
>JAQTRJ010000367.1 GCA_028711875.1 bacterium
CATTCCGACGTCGTGTTGTCGCGGAAGACACATCCCGAGATTTCAGCATCGCTTTCACCAAACAGCAGGTGCGAGTGCGCATTGTAGTCGTTAGCCGTACCGTTTTCCTCGAACAGACTGCCGGTGATTGAACCGGAACTCCCACCGTATAACATGCCACCCACGAATTGGCCTCCGCAACGCTGGATGATGCAGTTCCTGATTTCGGCATAGGAGTCCGTGACGTCTATACCCCCGACTGCCGTGTCGCCAGTGTCGGATTGCACATAACACTCGACTACATACAATGAGCAGCGCACGGCCTTAATCCCCCCACAGAATAGCCCTCGACAATGCGTAATGGATGTCGAGTGTATATCTACTCGGTAGGGAATGCTCGCTCCGATTACAGCGATGCCGCCACCGAAATCCGCGCTACTGTTTTCAATCATGCAGTGCTCAATAGCCACATTGGCCCGCCGGATGAAAACCGCTCCGCCGGCCGATGCGCCGGGATCAGCATCCTCCCACAGGCTGCCTCCGCCGTTGCGCATTTTTAGCCCGATCAGTTTTCCATCGTCGTAGGTTGCGTAGCGCGCGTAGATGAAGCAACTGTGACTGTCAGGACGGGACGAATCCGGCTCGATGATCGTCCGCGAGATATGGCTCGTGTCACTATCGAGTAAAAACTCGCTGCCGATGATCAGCCGCTTGGCGCAGACCACGACGGTCTCTTGATACAATCCCTCGTGAATCAGAATCGTATCGCCGTCGGTCGTGCTGTCCACCGCCCGCTGAATGCTCGAATCCGGCCAGACTTGAAACGTGTCCGCGAAGACCGAATCGGCCGTGAGTGCGCAGAAGAAAAGGAGCAGAAAAAAAATCATGATCTGTCTCCCTGAGCTTGGCTCCGTGGGGCGGCCGTCCCCATGGAGCGAATCTTTCACGCGGCTCTTGCGTCTCAATCTTCTTCTTCGTCAGGACAATTCTGCAGATGCAAAGCCGAATTATCCGTTACCAGACTTTCGGCCGTTCCCGATGTGTAGTTGTACACATCAAGGTAGTGATAATACACCTCTCCATAGCTCAGAATGCAGGAGCTGCTGTTACAATTCCCATTAAAATCCCAGCAGTATCCACGCTGTTGGCCGTTGACGATTACCCACGTCGCAGCAGTTCCGTTGCTTGGAGCCTTGACATATGTATAATGCAAACCCGAAGCCGTGCAGAAGAAATCGGTACTTGATGTGCCGGTACTTGACCGCGAAAGGTGCGAGTAGGTAGCGTGAGCTGCCCAAGTGATCGTGAGACAGAGTAGCGCGGCGAGGGCTAACTTACCCCCCCCCATTGAGTTTAGAGAAGAAGTGCTTCATGATACGTTCTCCCCGATTGAATTTGTGGTCACGATTTCGCCCGTCCGCGGCCGCCGGAGGGGTGGTTTCATTATGAGGGAATGTAAACACGAAAAAGAACTTTGTCAAGTGCGATTGAAACAGCGCAGTTGTGGGACTTTGTGACGTTGTCACGCCAACATTGAAAAAGAAAAACGGGCGCTCCGCTTCGGGTGCGCCCGCTCGACGAATTTGTGAAGAAGGTTATGGGCGTGATCGCTCGCGGAGCCACTCGTTCACTTTCAATCCCGCCTGCGGAGTGAAGCGGTGGCCGCCGTCCATGATCTCCATTTTCGCGTCCAGACCCGCCCGCTCGAGCGCGCTGAACGTGTAGGCTCCCTCCTCAAGTCCGACCGCCTGATCGTCCCGCCCGTGCAGAATCAGCGCGCGGACTCCGTGCTCTTGTTCCGCGCGCAGCATGTCGGCGTTGATGGCTCCGGGAATGAAGTAACCGCCCACCGCGCAGTATCCGGCTATGCGATCGGGATAGAGCGCCGCCGTAACGTGCGCCAGCGCTCCGCCCTGACTGAAACCGACGATAGAGAATCGCGTCGTATCAACTGGATATCGCGTTATCATGTCGTCGGCCACGCGCACGATCCAGTCCGCCGCGGTTCGCGCCGACGTTTCATCTTCTCGAAAGTCTCCGTGCTCGCGAAAGTGGCTGAAGTGCCGCCCCACCGCGTCCAGAACGGGATACGGTCCTTCCGGCACGGCGTAGATGAAATCGCGAGTGTTGATGAGCGAAGCCACCTCGGCGAACTGCTCGGGACTCATGCCGTAGCCGTGCAGGAGAACCACCAGCGGATATTTTTTGCCCGGCTCATAATCCTCCGGCAGCACCACCAGATATTGTCCAACGCGCTCCTGCGGACAGGTGTGAACCGTGTATCCGCCGAAACGCGTGCGCGCGGCGCGAGCGATTTCCGATAACAACTCTTGAAAATCTTCTCGCGTGCGGAGCGACTCCAGATCGGGATCGTCGGCGGTGTGGGCGGAATCGCTCCAGCCAGCCTGCTGCGCGCGCGTGAGAGCGACCATCGCCGAGTCCGGCTGTTCGAGCAGCGAAAGGCAGCACGCGAAATTATAGAGCGACACCGCGTCGGTCGGATCGGCTTCCGTCCATTTTTGGT
>JAQTRJ010000057.1 GCA_028711875.1 bacterium
TTGCCCGCACGATTGTTCACGATCCGCCGGTGTTGATCTTCGACGAACCGACGACCGGGCTGGATATTCTGGCGACCGCTCAGATTAGCCGCTTCATTCAAGACTCCCGTGCGCGCCGCCGTTGCGTGATTCTGTCCACTCATATCATGCGGGAAGCGGAGCGGTTGTGTGATCGCCTCGTGATTCTGCACCGCGGCCGCGTCCGTGCTGAAGGGACACTTGCGGAGCTGCGCGAGCAGACTGGAAAAGACGATCTGGAAGATGTGTTTCTGAAGGTCATCGGCATTTCGCCGTCGTGATTCCGCAACGCGTCGTGGCCCTGGATTTGCCGCGTTCATCGCTGCAGGCGGTTCTCCGTTTCCAAGCGAGTTTAACCACACGGCACGAGACGTGACGCACGAGGCACTATTCGATCTGCTGATTATCGAGGACGACACGGCAGTCCTGCATCTTCTTCACGAGACGTTCTCGGAACAGGGATGGACGGTGCGCCTTGCGGAAGATATTGCTCAGGCGCGAATCGAGATGACGCGTTCCATGTTTCGAGTCGTGTTGTCCGACTACAACCTGCCCGACGGCTTCGGAGTGGATTTCCTGGCGGAAATGCGGGGGACTCATCGGCGAACGGTTCCCATCTTGATGACGGGTCTGGCGGATTTGAACGTGGCTGTTGACGCGATCAACCGTGGGAATATCTTCCGTTTCGTTGCCAAACCCCTGGACATTGCCGCTCTGATTACGGCCGTTCATCTGGCGATTGAGCAGTTCGAATCGCTGGTCAAACAAGATTCGCTGACCCACGATATTCTGGCGCATAATCGCCGTCTTCAGTCGGCAGCGGTCGAGACCGAAACGCTCCTCCGAAATGCGCACGACCGGATTCGCAGCGAAGAGCAGACCGTCGAACAGCAGAAGGCGCATATCGAGTCGTTGTCGTCGGAACTGCAGAGCGCATACTTGGACATGGTCACTTCGCTCATGACGGCTATCGAGGCGAAGGATCCCTATACCAAGGGCCATGGCGAGCGAGTGTCCCGTTACTGCACCATGATGGAGGACGTTCTCGGACTTCCGGATGCGGATCGCAGTGATCTTCGATTCGCCAGTGTACTTCACGACTTGGGGAAAATTGGCATCCCTGACAATATTCTGCGGAAGCCGGGGCCGCTAACTCCAGAAGAGCATCGGGTGATGTCCACCCATGTCGCTTTCACAGATCATATCCTGAAGCCGCTCCCGTTTCTCGGCAAGGTCAGAAGGATCATTCGCGAACACCATGAGAAGTTCGATGGAAGCGGGTATCCCGAAGGGCTTCAGAAAACGCAGATCAGCTTGGCGGGGAGAATTCTGAGCGTGGCTGACGCCTTTGATGCGATGCGATCCCATCGCGCCTACCGCAAAGCGCTGGACCTGCCACGAGCCATTCGTGAGTTAAAGGCTGGCTCGGGTACCCAGTTCTGTCCGCTCTGTGTGGGTGCTCTGGTGTTGTCGCTTGAAAATCAAGCAGAAGCCGAGCAGGGACTTCCCCAGATTTCCTCACAGATTCCTCAGACAGAGGAGTTGATTGCCCTGAGGCTGGCATCTGATCCTATCCCTACGAACTCGTTATTTGGTTGATAATACAACATCTTACACGACATATTCGGCAACGTTCTTATCCGCAGGATAACAACGAACAAACTTGACAACGGTTCTAATAATTGTTAAATTATGGCGTTAAACTTCATCTTGATTGCAAAGCAGGAGATGCATGCCCGTTAGGTAGAGGATTTCGATTTCGGCGATTTCGTAGCTTCGAACTTTTTGATATCTCCTCAAACTCCGGGCATGATCCATCATCCGCATCGCACAGTCTTTTTCGACCGAGTGCATCCATCGGATGTATTCGGTCATTTTTGTGTTTTGCGGGGGTGCTATTGGAAGACCATCACATGAGACTGGCTTTCATCACCTTGATCATTCTGCTTGTGGCAGCGTCTGCCGTCCCGGCAGAGGTTCGCGTCCTGCGTTCAGATTTGGACGAGTGCGCGTGGAGCTACTCACCGGGCGAACCGGTCTGGCAGATGGAGGATACCGTGAATCCGGCGGGGATTCTACTGGGATGGAACGATGCGGGCTATCGGATTTCGGAGGACTTTATCCAGCCTACTCGAGTCTTCTATGTAGTTATTCCCCCTGGTACTACGCCGCAACTTGCCGTGGGATCAGTGCAAGCGCGTGCTCTTGCAGGTGGATTGCCCGGTCGTCCGCCAAATATCCAATTTACGGACAAATCAGCCAGTTCATCTTGGGCAACACTTGAGGTCGAGGACTGGAAGGGCTTTCGCCTGGCCAGGATTGATCTTTCCCTGCAAACTGGCAACGCTCGACGATCTCAAATAATAGAACAAATTGAGCTTACTCTTCGTTTTCAGGGAACACCTGAACGCCCATCCGCTGTTTCGCGCGAAGGGTTGGCGCTGAGTTCAATCGCCATCAATGGAGCGATCGCCACCACATGGTGGAGGGAGACAAGGCAGCCTTCGGTTTTGGATGAGGCATTCGCCTGGCCTGAGTTCCCACTGTATCGCCTAATTGTAAGCGAGATCGGGATATATCAGATAACTGGTTCCTCACTCTCCGGAGCCGGACTAATCGGTCAGCCCGTTTCCAAGATTAGGCTTTTCGGGAATGGGGGAGGCTTGTTGCCTTCATCGCCGGACACCCCTGTAGCGGAATCACTTCAGGAAAACGCCATTCTGGTTGAGGATGCCGATCAGGACGGGATTTTCGATGCCGAAGATCGTGTTATCTTCTTCGGAAAAGGTCTGAAAGGCGCAGACTATTGTGACGGGACGTATCTAAACGCGTTGGCACACCACAGTCCGTTTTCCACGGAAAACTGCTATTTTGTGGGTGTGGATGTTGCCGGTAGTGACGGTCTGCGCATGTCGCCGATGGGAGAAACTGGATCGGCCATTTCCGTCACGAACACGATTGCCTACGAGTACTTGGACCATGATGCGTTTATTCGCGCGCCCGGCTCATACCGCGATTCGGGTCTGACTTGGTACATGGCATCCTTCGGGGGCGGACAGGAGCGAACGTATACGCTGAATCTTGCCGGAGCCACTGGGGGAGCGGGAACGCTGATCTTGGATCTGGATTCCGACGGCTATGTGGGATCGCTGTTCAACGTCTATGTGGGGAATACTCTGGTTGACAGCACGCATTTCACCACGATTCCCTACAGTGTGGCGATTCCAACGGGAGTCCTGTCGTCGGGCAACAATGCCGTGAGGCTGCAAAATCTTTCGTCGGCGAATATTTATGTGAATTATCTCCAGATCGAATATTCGCGCGATCTGATAGTGCGTAACGGGACACTGGAGTTCTTTGCCCCGAGAAATCAGACCGGGCTTTTTCAATATGCATTGAACGGCCTGTCGTCGAATGCGGTTCTTCTGGACGTCACGAATCCACTGCAGCCGCGCGCTGCGTTCGGAGATTCGTTCACGGATAGCTCGTTCGCCGACTCCACACGGAGCTATTTCGCCGCAGCGCGCGAGCAATTCCGAACTCCGGTTTTCCGCGGACTAGTCAGCCGACCGGCCTTGGATTATGACCGTCTCCGCAGTCCAGACAACGGCGCGGGGATTATCCTGCTGACCTACGACGAGTGGTACGACGCTCTCGATTCCTTGAAGTGGTTTCACGAAACCTATCGGGAAGAGGCTCTGTCTGCCGTCCGGGTTCGTTTGGGAGACGTGTACGATGAATTTGGATGGGGCGTTCGCGATCCGGTGGCGATCCGCAATTTCCTGAAGTATGCCTATGAGAACTGGCACGGGACTAATGGCACGGATACCCTGAAATATGTGCTGTTCGTCGGTGACGGTGACTATGATTACCGGAATATTGAATCCAGCAGCGATGCGAATTGGTTTCCCCCATGGGAAAATGGAGAAGATTGCACGGATGACTTCTACGTCCTGTTCAGTAATGCCTCACGCTTGCCGTGGCTGCTGACGGGACGATGGCCGGCACAGAATCGGGCGGAGGTCGAGGCGACGGTATCTAAGACCATCGCCTACGCGATGCGGCCGCTCTATGGGCCATGGAAAAATACGGCCACCTTCGCCGCCGATGACGAATACAAGCAGCGATGCTGGACATATGGAGGTGAAATCGAGCATACGCAACAATCGGAAGATCTCATCAATCTGGTTCTGCCCGAGTATTTCACATTCAATAAGCTGTACGAGATTTTCTATCCGATGCGGAATACCTCGACTGGTCCCACCAAGCCGGACGCAACCCGGGATCTGCTTGAATTCATCAATCGCGGGACGCTGATCGTCAACTATGCGGGGCACGGCAGCGAACGCATCTGGACGGATGAACAACTGTTTGATCGCGACCGCGATAAAAACCTGTTGGACAATTACCGGAAGTGGCCGATGTTTCTCGCCGCCACCTGTTCGTGGGGAGCGTTCGATAAACCGTTAACGCGCTGTTTTCCCGAGGAACTGTTGGCGGATCCGCAGGACGGCGCAGTGGCGTCGGTGGCGGCTACACGCTTCACCTACGTCGGACCGAACAATACCTTCACCAACGCGTTTTACGGCGCGTTATTCGAGCAGGGAATCGCGCTGCGCAAGAGCTTCGGCCAGGCATTGCTGGTCGGGAAGGCGACGGGAGCGAGCGCCTCCAATCTATATCATATTTTCGGCGATCCCGTGTTGCGTCTGGCCACACCCGAGTATTATGCGCGGATCACGGCCGCCGACGACTCCTTGCGGGCGTTGTCGCTATTCCATGTAAGTGGAGAAGTATCCCCCACGCAGGATGGACCGGCGTGGTCGGATTTCGAAGGAGTGGTGGAAGTCAGAGTCTTCGATACGCAAGATTCGCTGGCCTACTATTGGTGCGAAGACAACAGTCTTACTCCGTATTACATCGGATTGCCCGGCAACGCGATTTTCCGCGGTACAGCTACGGTTCATGAAGGACGGTTCGATGCCACTTTCCGCGTTCCCCGCGATGTGCGCTATGGCGGCAACAACGCCAAGATCAGTCTCTATTTCTTCGGTGAGAGCGCGAGCGAAGCGGATTCGGCTGACGGTATCGGGATCCGGGAGCATATTCCGATTGCCTTACAGCCTTCCGCTGAAACCGACAGCATCCCACCGCAGATCTCAATTTGGATGGAGACTCCGTCGTTCCGCCCAGGGGATGTGGTCAGCCCGACACCGCGTCTTCAGGTCGCGATCAGTGATTCGTCCGGGGTGAATCTGTCGGGAGAAGTCGGTCACAAGATTGCCGTGCGGATTGACGACGCTGCCGCCGAGGACCTGACTCCGTTCTTCAATTACGATCGCGACAGCCATATGTCCGGCAGCCTCAGCAAAGTGATCGGCCCGCTGGCGGAAGGAGAACATCGCCTGACGATTGAAGCCTGGGATTCCTTCAACAACCTGAATCAGGCGGCGTTGACGTTCACGGTGGGTCGAAGCGACGAAGCGGGTTATGCGATCCGGGATGTTTATACGTGGCCGAATCCCATGCGGGACGTCACCTATTTCACCTATTACCTTACCCAAACCGATACCCGCCATGTCGGCGTTCGAGTGTATACGCTGTCGGGAAAACTGGTCTACGAAATGAATGGCTTGGGGACGACCGGGCCGGCCTTTAATAGCAATGCGGATTGCCCGTGGGACGGCCGGGATCGTGAAGGACATTTGCTGGCGAACGGTGTTTATTTCTACAAGATCAAAGCCGAGCATGCCGACGGTCACACGGCGGAGAGTACCGGCAAGCTCGTGATACTGCGATGAGTTTGTTCACAAGACATATCTTCACTGGAGGAAACATGAAGCGAGCGGTGACAGGCCTGCTGATACTCGGTGCAGTGTTCTGTGCGTCCGTTGTGCAGGCCGCCAGCGTCAGTCAGGCAACGCTCATTTTCTTGAAGATCGCTCCCGGTGCGCGCCCCGCCGGTATGGGCGAGGCATTCGTTGCGATCTCCGACGATGCGAGTGCCACGTGGTGGAATCCCGCGGGATTGGGATTCCAGCACGGCCAGGAGTTCACGATGATGTACGTCCGGTGGCTGCCGCAGTTCAATCTGTCGGACTTGTATTATGCCTATATGAGCGCCACCTATGAAGTCCCGGAATGGGGAACTTTCGGCGGCAACATCATCTTCCTGAATCTGGGTGAAACCCAGCGAACGGACGAACAAGCGCGCAATCTGGGCACGTTTTCTTCCTACGAAATCGCGGTCACGGGGACCTACGGCGCGCTCGTAAATCGCCAGCTCGCGATGGGTGTCGGCCTGAAACTGGCCTACAGCCATCTTTCCGAACAGGGCGCGGGCGAAGAAAAGGGCAGCGGTACGGCCACCGCCGTCGCGGCGGACGTTGGCCTGCTCTACAAGGCTCCTTTTTTCCGCGGGCTGTCGTTGGGTGCCAACCTGTCGAACATGGGTCCCAAGGTGGCCTATATTGACCGGGCGCAGGCCGATCCGCTTCCGACCAATTTGAAAATGGGCTTTGCCTACAAGATCATAGATCAGGAATACAATCAGCTCACCATCGCGTCTGATTTGAATAAAGAGCTGGTTAAGCGCGATGATCAGGGGCGTTCTGACGAGTTTTTTGAAGCCATGTTCACGTCGTGGGGTGACGGTGATTTGGCCAAGTCTATCATCTGGAACATTGGCATGGAATACTGGTACTCCACGCTGGTCGGTCTGCGCGCGGGGTATTGGAATGATCATCTCGGCAAGGTCTTTCCCTACACGTTCGGCGTGTCCCTCAAGTACAGCAGCTACCGTTTCGACTTCAGCTACTTGACGGCGGGAACGAATCACCCCTTGACCGATACGATGCGCTATTCACTCTCCGTGGACCTGTAACGATTCATGTTGACCGTTCGCCATCTTCTCATCAGTCTCGCTGCATTGGCCTGGGCGATTGACGCCGGAGGCATGCCTGCGGATTACGCATCCGTTCGGACGGAACGCACCGTTAGACTCGACGAACGATGGCCTGTGGGACAACCGGTCCGGCTGTGCGCATTGCTGGTGGAATTCCAGGAAGACGATGTCGAGGGCACAACCGGAACCGGACGAATGGGAACGGGTTTCGATTCTTCGCTGGTCATTGATCCGCTTCCCCATGATCGTCAGTATTTCGCCGATCATCTGAGTTTTCTCCGTGATTACTATGAAACGGTATCGCGGAGGAACCTGCTCTTCGATACCACCGCAATGACCGTGTTTCCGCGGAACGAAGGCGAATTCTATCGTTTGGATCATCCGATGTGGCACTACAACTACAATTCGGATGACGAGACTCTGAACCGGAAATTGGTCGAGCTGTTCGTTGAATCCTGCGCGAAGGCAGACCCAGACGTGGATTTTTCACAGTTCGACGCCGTTCTGGTGTTTCACGCCGGAGTGGGGAAGGACTTCAACATCGGGTATGATGCGACGCCCTTCGATATTCCCTCCGCCTACATCTCCCAGCGCGATCTCCAAGACTACTCGGGCGTCGTGCCGATACCAGATGATGTGACACGCGGTGTAATTTTACCGGAAGGAGAGAATCAGCTCGAAGCATTGGATTTCGGAGTCGAGCTCTCACTCAACGGGATCTTGGTCAAATTATTCGGCAACTGGATGGGATTGCCGGATTTGTTTGATACGGAAACCGGAGCGAGCGGGATCGGCCGCTGGGGGATGATGGATCAAGGCTCGGGCAACATGTCCGCGTTGGTTCCGGGAATGCCCGATGCGTGGTCGCGGATTTTCATGGGTTGGGAAACTCCGCTGATCCGAGTGCCGTCGGGTCGAGGAGATACCGTCCGGCTGGCGCGATTCGGGTATGAAAGTGCTCCGCAAATCGTGAAAATCCCCATCACTCTGCGCGAATACTATCTTCTGGAAAACCGTGATGCGGATGCCGACTCGATCGGCTATGTGACGCTATGGGATCGAGCGGGAAAGATCATGCGTGTTCTGGCGGATCAAACCATCCAGATCGAGCAGGGTTTTGGCGTACCGGTTAAGGCCAGTCACTACGATTTCGGGATTCCCGGAAGTGGCATACTGATCTGGCACGTTGATGAGGATGTGATTGAAGCCGGACTGGAAACCAACACTGTCAATATCAATTTCGATCATCGCGGCGTAGATTTGGTGGAAGCGGATGGCGCGCAAGACATCGGTTATGAATATGGATTCGCGTCAGCCGGTTCGGGCGCGGAACTGGGAATTCAGGAGGATGCCTGGTATCTCAATAACAGCCAGCACCGCGAGGCGAATGGCGGCGCGACCAGTGAGCTGTTTACCGACCACACCTTTCCACCCGCCCGACTCTACGACGGTGCTTATACCCGGCTCCGGTTGTCGAATTTTTCGCCGGTGGACAGCGTGATGAGCTTCGTCTGTCGGATGGAGGATGCTGCCGTCGGTTACCCCGCCTGCATTCCGAATGCGTTGGAATGGACTATCGCCGATTTGGATGGCGATTCGTTGCGGGAATTGTACGTTTGCCGTTACGATTCCCTGCTTCAGATTTCGAATGACGGAGCGATCCGCGCCCTTGCCGCACTGCCGGAAGGGCTTCTCCCGGCTTTTCCATCGTCCGTAGATATGGATGGTGACGGCGACGATGAGTTGCTTTTCGAGGGGTACGATCTTGGAATTCTGAATCATGACAGCGCGACGATCTCACTGAATACGACTTATGCTCATTCATCGGAAAATCGAGTGTTTGCGGCGCGTTCAGAGAGCGGCACCGGTCGCATTCTTTGTATTGGAAATGACGCGGTCCAATATATCTGGCAGATATTTGATGAAGACCTGAATCTCTTAGACCGCCAGAACCTGCCGTTCCTTGCCAGAGAACGGATTTCCATCAGCAACCTGGAGAGTTTTCCTGCACATCGTTTCGTGATTTCGGGTGAAGCACTGGCGATTTGCTATTCCATCTCCGATTCTTCTCTCGATCAAGTCTGGTCCATTTCCGACTTGCGCCTGTCGGGTAATGCGATGGTTGTCGTTCAACCGGATACTACAGCGATATATCTCGAGGGCTACGGCTACGTCGAAGCGGCCACTGGGCAAGCCCTGTGTCTTGCTCCAGACTGTGATCCTCCGGCTGTGGATTGGGACGGGAACGGAGTCGTTGATGGTGGTGGCTGGTGGGGCCGCAATGCCATCCCGCGCGAGGATGCTCCACAAATGGCCGCCACCATGACGTGGATCGCCGATCTGGATGCGAACGGCCAGCCGGACATTCTCGGATTGGATGCGCCTTTCACACCGGCGGGCGAAACCATGCCGCGCTTCACGAGAATCCACGCGATGTTGCATAGCGGTGGAGTATTGGCCGATTTTCCGGTGGCAGTTTTCGGAACGGAAGGCGACATTCCGCCTTTTGAATGGTCAAACGACGGCGATCTGTATCTTATGTATCTCATGCAGATCGGCGATTCTACCTACTTCACACCCCTGCGGCTTTTCGATGCCTGGCGGACACA
>JAQTRJ010000058.1 GCA_028711875.1 bacterium
CGTGCTGCTGTGCATCGGCACCAACGCCAACGTGTCCGATCCGAACCGTCTGAGTTTCTCCACGCAGGAATTCTATTTGAAATCGCCGCGGGAGATGGCGGCGCTGTTCGACGATTGTCCGGAAGCGGTCACGACCACGCTGGAGGTGGCGGAGAAGTGCGCTCTCACGCTGGATTTTTCGCAAAAGTATCTGCCGAAGTTTCCGCTTCCCGACGGCGAAACGAACGAGATTGAGTATCTCTCCCGGCTGGCTCGCGCCGGGCTGTCGCGGCGGTTTGGGCAACTGACGCCCGAGCTCAGCGACCGGCTGAATTACGAACTGGACATGATCGAGCGGATGGGATTTCCGGGATATTTTTTGATCGTATCCGATTTCATCCGTCACGCACGCGAGATCGGAGTGGCGGTGGGGCCGGGGCGCGGCTCGTCTGCGGGATCGCTGGTCTGTTACGCGCTGGGGATTACCAATCTCGATCCGATTCGCTTCAGCCTGTATTTCGAGCGGTTTCTGAATCCCGAGCGCGTCACTCTGCCCGACATTGATATTGATTTTCAGGATGAAGGCCGCGAGAAGGTGATCGAGTACGTGCGGCAGAAGTACGGCGCGGAATCGGTGACGCAGATCATCACCTTCGGCCGGCTGAAGGCTAAAGGCGTGGTGCGCGACGTGGGCCGCGTGCTCGGACTCGGCTACGGCGAAGTGGATCGGCTGGCGAAGAAGATTCCCGACGGCTTAAACGTCCGGCTCAGCGTTCCCAAAGGCGAAGAAGACAAGTGGCGCAGCGCGCTGGAGGACAACGCGGAACTCGACGCGCTGCTCGCGGAGCGCGAAGAATACCGCAAGATCATCACGCTGGGAAAAGTTCTCGAAGGAACGAGCCGCCACGCCTCGACGCACGCGGCGGGAGTCGTGATTACGCCGGGGCCGCTCACCGACTATGTGCCGCTGTACCGGCAATCGGACGGCAGCATCACCACCCAGTTCGACATGACCATGGTGGACAAGATCGGCCTGCTCAAGATGGATTTTCTCGGGCTGCGCACGCTGAGCGTGATCGCGAACACGCTCGAGATGCTTGAGGCGCGCGGCATCAGAGTGGATTTGGACGCGATTCTCGAAGAGCACGACGACCGCACTTACGACCTGCTGGCGCGGGGCGACACGATTGCGGTGTTCCAACTCGAAAGCCGCGGGATGCGCGAGTGGCTGACCAAGCTCAAGCCGAGCTGTCTCGACGATATCGTGGCCATGGTGGCGCTCTATCGCCCCGGCCCGATGGAGATGATTCCCGGCTACGTGCGTCGCAAGCACGGACAGGAGAAGATCGAGTATCTGCATCCGAAACTTGAGGCGATTCTGCGCTCGACCTACGGCATCGCCGTGTTTCAGGAACAGGTGCTGGCGATTGCCCGCGATCTGGCCGGATTTTCGCTGGGACGCGCTGATCTGCTGCGGCGGGCGATGGGAAAGAAGAGCGCGGACGAAGCGGAGAAGATCAAGCCCGAGTTCATCGAAGGCTGCGCGCGGCACAGCGGGATGACGGCGGAGCAGGCGGGCAAGCTGTTCGATCTGGTGCGGCCGTTCGCTCAGTATGGATTCAACAAGGCGCACGCCGCCTGCTACGGAGTGCTGGCCTATCAGACGGCCTATTTGAAGGCGAACCACACGGCCGAATTCATGGCGTCCGAAATGTCGTCGTATCACGGGGAGACGCGGCATATTCCCAAGCTCATGAACGAGTGCCGCCGGTTGGGAATTCGCGTGCTGCCGCCGGACGTGAACGCGTCGGATCGTCTGTTCGCCGTACGCGACGGTGAGATTCGCTGCGGTCTGGAAGCGATCAAGAACGTCGGATCGGGGGCAATCACGGCGATCCTCGACGCGCGCGCTCAGAGCGGACCGTTCCGGTCGTTTTTCGATCTGGCGGCGCGAGTGGATACGCGGCTGGCCAATCGCAAGGCCATGGAGAGTCTGATCGGAGCGGGGGCGCTGGATTCGCTGGGCGGCCATCGCGCGCAGTACATGACGGCGCTCGACCAATTCTTCGGCTATGCGGCGAGCATGGGCCGGGAGCGCGACCTCGGACAATCGTCGTTGTTCGGCGGCGGGGGCAGCGCCGCGCGTGAGCCTGATCTGGCCGTCATTCCGCCGTACTCTCCCGATCAACAACTGGGCTTAGAAAAGGAGCTGCTCGGATTCTACGTGTCCGGTCATCCGCTCGACGAAGAGCGCAAGCAGGTGGAGCAGATCGCGACGGCGTGTCTGGGCGACACGTCGGAACTGACCGATCAGCAGACGGTGCGATTGGTGGGTGTGGTAACCGAAGTGCGCCGCTCGCAGACGCGCCGCGGCAAGACGATGGCGTCGGTGTCCGTCGAGGATTTCACCGGCAGCGGCGAACTCCTGATCTTCGGGGATCTACTCGAATCGCAAGGAACGCTGCTGCGCAAAGAGGCGAAACTGGTCTTCAACACCCGCGTCAGCTGCCGCGAGGAGGAAGAACCCAAGTTCATCGTGCAGGGAATCTATACGCTTGACGAGGCGCGCGCGGAATTTGCCAGCAGTCTGTGGCTCACGGTCGGCGAATCGGGACTCAGCGCCTCGACGCTGGACGCGCTGGAGGACTTATTCGCCAAGCACACCGGGAGCGTGCCCGTCTATTTCAAGATTCAAGAGGGCGGACAGGAACGCGTGATGCAGTCGCGCCGCTACCGGCTGAAAACGTCGCCCGACGTGGTGCGGCAGGTGCGGCAGATGCTCGGGGACTCGCGGGTCAAGGTCGGCTGATGCCGCGGCGGGTGGCGTTTCACACGCTGGGCTGCCCGAAGAACGCGGTGGACAGCGAGACGCTGGCGACGCTGCTGCGGGGAGCGGGATACGAGTGCGGGGGGCCGCTTCATCGCGCCGATGTTCTCGTCGTGAACACGTGCGGTTTTCTCGACGACGCGAAAATCGAATCGGTGGAAACGCTGCTCGGCGCGGCCCAGTGGAAGCGCGCGAAACGAGGGCGACGCGTGTTTGTGATGGGCTGCCTGACGCAGCGTGATGGCCGCGAGATCGCCAGCGAGATTCCCGAACTGGACGGCGTGTTCGGAATCGGCGAGTGGACGCGGATGCTGCTTGCTCTGGGCGCTGATCCGGTGGCCGAATGCGGCGCGAGCGTGACGGGATTGTCGGCGCTCGCGAATCCGGGATCGGCGTACCTGCGGATTTCCGACGGCTGTTCGCACGAGTGCGCGTTCTGCTCGATTCCTCAGATGCGGGGGCTGTATCGCAGCGAGCCGCTCGCGATACTGGTCGGCGAAGCGGAACGACTCGCGGCGGGGGGCGTGAAGGAGATCATTCTCATCGGGCAGGAGACGACGAGCTACGGAGCGGACTTGTATCGCCGCCGCGCGCTGCCGGAGTTATGCCGCAGAATCGGCGAGATCGAAGGGATAGCGTGGATTCGCATTCTCTACGCGCATCCGCCCTCGGTTTCGATTCGGCTGCTGCGCGATCTGGCCGAGATTCCCAAACTGGTTCCTTATCTGGATTATCCGATCGAACATGCATCGGATAAAATCCTGAAAGCGATGAACCGCCGAACGACAGCGGCGCGTATGAAGAGCGCGATCTCCGCCTTCCGAGCGGCGCGGCCGGGAGTCTGCGTGCGCAGCACGGCGCTGGTGGGATTTCCCGGCGAGACCGATGAAGATTTCGAGACGCTGTATCGGTTTGCGGAGGACGTGCGCTTCGAACGGTTGGGAGTTTTCGTGTACTCGCCGCAGGAAGCGACAGCCGGGTTCGCGCTCGGCGACCCGGTGGAGGAAGGAATCGCGCTGGATCGCCTTGACCGGCTGATGACGTTGCAGAAGAGAATCTGCCGCGAACACCATCAAGCGCTCGTTGGCCGCACGCTGCCCGTGCTGGTGGAACGCGCGTCGCGCGGGATTTCGTGGGGGCGCACGACCTGGGACGCTCCCGAGATTGACGGCCGGGTCCGCCTGACGGGTGAAGCGCACCCCGGCGCGTTGATCGCTGCCCGCATCGAGCGCGCTCACGCGTATCAATTGGACGCCATCCCTGTGCCCGGACGGAGCGACATCGGAGAGTGAGTATGATGCGAGTCCTTTTTCTGGCTTCTCTGTGTGCGGCGTTCCTTGCGCTGTCCGGCGGTACGGCATACGGCGCTTTAGAGCGGAACTTCGATTTGTCGCGCGGCGGCGGGCCGCAGTTCCAGTGTCAATTGGGACAGCGGCTGGGCACCGAGGCGGATTCAATTCGTTTGGTGGCGGCGTCCGCGGTTCCCTATGACCATCTGGTGTTCTTGAGAACGGACAGCGGTTTTACGGCGAGTTTTGAGCTGGTCACGTCCGTACTCCGCGACGGCACGGGATTGTTCGCGGAGCGGATCACGCGGCAGGAGGTCAGCACGGACGTCTACGCGGAGACGAACAGCCGCGTAAAGAACGTCGTTCACGTGGATCAGTTTCTCGTTCCGCCGGGTGACTACTCGGTGCGCGTGACTCTGACGGCGGACAAGCGAACGCGGCGCAAGTCCAAGTGGGAGGGCAAGATTTCGCTGGCGGCAAGCGATCCGCTGCTGCGCGTTTCCGACATCTATTGGATCTCGGAAGACACCACGTCCACCACCCTGGGACTGCCGCGGGTGACGGAGACGTTCGCCACCGATGAACAGGACGCGGTGGCGCGGGTTCAGGTGTTCTCAACGGGGCGCGAGGATCTTCGGCTGGCGTGGACGGTGCTCGGCGAAAAGGGCGATACGGTGCGCAGCGACGTGACGCGGATTACGCCGGATGGCACGATTCAGACACACGAATATGTCGTGCCCATCGAAGAACTCCCGGCGTACCCCTATCGGCTTCGTTTGGAGGCGGAAGGCAATGGCCGACGCGAAGTGCGCACCCGCGAGTTCAGCGTGCGGATTCCCGGAATCCCCGCTTCGATCACCGATATTGACTTGGCTGTCCGGCAGCTCAAATACATCGCAACGTCGGACGAGAATCGCCGCCTTCGCGAAGCGCTGCCGGAAGAGAAGGAGCGGCTGTTCAAGGAATTCTGGCGTCGCCGCGATCCCGACGACGGCATGGCGAAGATGGAAGAGTATTACTACCGGGTCGAGTACGCGAACGAGCAGTTCTCGACGCATCGGGTGGGGTGGGAGACCGATCGCGGGCGGATTTACATTCTCTACGGAGAACCCACCGACATCGAGCGCCATCCGTTTGAGGCGGGCACGCGCCCCTACGAAATCTGGTTTTATGCCAGTCCGTCGCGGCGGTTCGTGTTTGTGGATTATACGGGTTTCGGGGATTACACGCTGGTCAGTCCCGAGTGGGGATACTGACGTGATCGCACCGACGCCGCTGCGGCCGGGCGGAACGATCGGCATCTGCGCGCCGGCGGGGCCGGTGGTGCGCGAACGCTTGCAGCAGGCTGTGCGCGCGCTTGAGGCCGATGGATTCAACGTGGAACTCTCGCCCTCGGCGATGGCGCAGCACGGATTGTTCTCGGCAACGGATGGTGTGCGACGGCGGGAACTCGAGCGGATGTTTTCCCGCCGGGGCGTGGACGCCGTGTTTTGCGCGCGCGGCGGCGTGGGATCGAGCCGGTTGCTGCCCGCGCTGAACACCCAACGCATCGCGCGCTCGAAAAAGCCGCTGCTCGGATTCTCCGACGTCACGGCGCTGCAGTGGCTGCTGTGGAAGCAAGAGAAATTCATTTCGTTCTCCGGGCCGCTGGCCGTGGAGTGGCATACGATCAGCGCGCGGACGCGGCGGCAGGCACGAGCGGTGCTCGCGGGCGAGACGGCGAACCTGCACGGAGATTTTCCGCGCGAGCCGATTCATGTGCTGCGGAAGGGAAGGAAAGTAGTCGGTCGGCTTCTGCCCGGCAATCTGACGATGATCGCCACGCTGCTGGGAACGCCGTTTCTGCCCAGCCTGAAGGACGCCATTGTGCTGGTGGAGGACGTCAACGAACCGCCGCACCGGGTGGATCGGCTGTTTTTTCATCTGCGCAATGCGGGAGCGCTGAGGTCACTCGGCGCGCTGCTTACGGGCGAACTTGGCGAGGACAAGGACATGGACACCGTGACGCGCAGTGTGCGAGAAGCCACGCGCGGAGAAGGCTATCCGGTGGCCATGAATTTTCCTTACGGACACGGTGCGGAAAGGATGACACTGCCGGTGGGTGGATTGGTGGAATTCGATCCGTCGCGCATGACACTGTCGCTCGTCGAAGCCGTGACCCGGAGCGCGTCGTGACGCGCTTGAAGATTGCGTTCATGGCGTCGGGAAACGGCACACTGTTCGAAGCGCTGGCCGGGAAATGCCGCGCGGGCAAGCTGAACGCGGACGCCGTGCTGCTGATTTCGTCCGACGCGAGCGCTCCGGTCATGAGGCGGGCGGAGCACGTGCATGTGCCAAGCATTGTGCTGGAGCGGAAGGCGTTCGCGACAGAGCAAGAGTTCGCCGATGCCATGCTGAGCGCGCTGCGGACGCATGACGCAAATTTCGTTTGTCTGGCGGGATACCTCAAGCTCATTCCGCCGGAAGCGGTACGCGCGTTTCATCACCGGATGCTGAATATCCATCCCGCGCTCCTGCCCGCGTTCGGGGGAAAGGGAATGTATGGACGACGGGTGCACGAGGCCGCCGTGAATCGCGGAGTCCGCATCAGCGGCGCGACCGTGCACGTCGTGGATGAGGAATTCGATCACGGCCCGATCGTGCTGCAGCGCGCGGTGTTTGTGAAGCCGGACGACACGCCCGACACGCTGGCGACGCGGGTCCACGCCATCGAATATGATCTGTACACTGACGCGGTGCGTCTGTTCTGCGACGACCGCATCCGAATCGAAAACCACCGAGTGACGATTCTTCCGCGGACAACACATGATTGACATTCGACGCGCGATTTTGAGCGTATCCAACAAGTGCGGTCTGTCCGAATTGGGGCGCGCGCTGACGGCCCGGGGAGTGCAGCTCATCGCATCGGGCGGCACGGCCGCCGAATTGCAGAAGACGCAGTGTCCGGTCACGCCGGTCGAGGAGTGGACGGGACATCCCGAAGCGCTGGGCGGACGGATCAAGACCGTCCATCCGCGCATTCACGGCGGAATTCTGGCGCGGCGCGGTCACGCCGGCGACGAGGCGGACGCGGCGCGGCTCGGTTTGCAGCCGATTGATCTGGTGGTTATCAACTTTTATCCGTTTCGCGAAACGCTGGCGGCGGGAAAGTCCCCCGCAGAGATCATCGAGGCGATTGACGTTGGCGGTCCTTCGATGGTGCGCGCCGCGGCCAAGAATCACCGCGACGTGGTCGTGCTGACCGATCCCGCGCAATATGAAGAATTCCTTGCGCTGCTTGAGGAGAATAACGGTCGGGTGCCGCGGGAATTCGCGCGCCGCTGCGCGGCCGACGCGTTTGCGCGGATGGTCGCCTACGACGGCGCCATCGCCGGCTGGCTGAACGACGGCGCGGTGGAAGGCGGGCTGCTGCGGCGGGTGCGCGAGCTTCGCTACGGTGAAAATCCCCATCAGCGCGGCTGGCTGCTGGCCGACTGGAGCGCGAGCGACGCGGGACTCGTCGCCGCCGATCAATTGGGCGGCAAGCAGCTTTCCTACAACAATCTGCTCGACAGCGAAGGCGCGCTGCGGCTGCTCCGAGAATTCGAGAAACCTGCGGCCGTCATCGTCAAGCACGTCACGCCCTGCGGCGTAGGCGTGGGAAGCGACGTCGCCGACGCGCTGAACCTGGCGCTGGAAACCGACCGCGTATCGGCGTTCGGCGGCATCGTCGCGCTGAACCGCGCGATGGACGGTACGGCGGCGCGGGTGTTGGCCGACATGTTTCTGGAGGTGATTCTCGCGCCCGAGTTCAGCGACGAGGCGCGCGCCGTGTTTGCCAAGAAGAAGGGACTGCGGCTGCTGACGTTCGATTGGACATCGCTCCGCGAGCGAAGCGCCGGGCGCGAACTCAGGCCGGTGTGGGGCGGCTATCTGGCGCAGGACGCGGATTTCGGTTTGCCCGAGCTGGCCGAGCTTAAAGTCGTCACGAAGCGCGCGCCCAGTGAGACGGAATTGCGCGCTCTGGAGCTGGCGTGGATAGTGTGCAAGCACGTTCGTTCCAACGCGATCGTGTTCAGTGACGCGCGGCATACGCTGGGGATTGGCGCGGGGCAGATGTCGCGGGTGGATTCGGCGCGGATCGCCGTAGATAAAGCGGTGGCGGCCGACGTGAGTTTGCGCGGCAGCGCGTGCGCGTCGGATGCGTTTTTTCCGTTTCGGGATGGACTCGATATCGCCGCGCAAGTCGGAGCGACGGCGGTGATTCAGCCGGGCGGCTCGGTGCGCGACACCGAAGTGATCGCGGCCGCCGACGAGCAGAATTTGGCGATGGTATTTACCGGACGACGACATTTTCGACATTGATGTTTTTGGAAATTTCTTTCAGCGGAGTCGGATATGCAGTGGCCAAGAAGCTTGGATCCTCCCCTCTATGTGCGGGCCTCCTCCCGTGTCCGCTATGCAGGCAAAGACTACATCGTGCACCGGGACGTGAAAGGAGCGATTTACGAACTGGTGGGTCGCATGACCCGCAAGCTGCCTTCAATCAACGAAGCGATCGCGGCGGCGCGCGCGCAGAAGCTGGTCTGCCAGTGGGGCGGCTATTACTCTGTGTACGTGCGCGTGGACGCTGAGGAAGCCCCGATGATCCTTGAATATCTGTGGGCGTTCGAGCGCAAGCGCGGGATCGAACCCCCGAAACCCGATGAAACGATTCGGTTGTCCGATGAGGATTGATTTTTTACCGGAAGCAGACACGGAGCGCGAGGCGTCCCCTTCCGATACGCGCCGCGGCGCACGATCCAAACCCAAGGAGACCCGACCTGTGTCGTGGAGCAGTTTTCTTTCCAACGAGATCGCCATTGACCTCGGCACGTGCAACACGCTGGTGCACGTGAAGGGCAAGGGCATCGTGGTGCGCGAGCCGAGCATGGTGGCGATCCGCAAGCGCGATAATCGTGTGATCGCCATCGGCAACGAGGCGCGGGAGATGCTGGGCAAGACGCACCGCGATTTGGAAGTGGTGCGCCCGATGCGCGACGGAGTGATTGACGACGACGAACTGGCGGAGGTGATGATCCGCGCTTTCATTCGCAAGGCGCAGAAGAATCGGCTGCTGCGGCCGCGGGTCATCGTCTGCGTGCCGTCGGGCGTTACCAAGTCGGAGAAGCGGATCATCCGCGATTCGGCCGAGCACGCGGGCGCGCGCGAAGTGTATCTTATCGCCGAGCCGATGGCGGCGGCGCTGGGCGAGGGGCTGCCGGTCAGAGATCCGATCGGCAGCATGGTGATTGACATCGGCGGCGGTACGACGGAGATCGCCGTCATTTCGCTGTCGGGCATCATCACCGACACCTCGATTCGCATCGCCGGCGATGAACTCGACGAATGCATC
>JAQTRJ010000059.1 GCA_028711875.1 bacterium
ATACAAGGCTGCCGAGTTCCATGAACAGCTGCTGCACATCGCCGATCCGCTCCGGGCTTGCCTGCGCGTTCCCCAGCGTCTCGGTCAGCAGCGTGCGTTGCTGGCGGTTTGCCCGCTCCCACGCATGCCGTACGATCAGCGTCCGTTTGCCTTCGCGGATGTCGCTGCCCACGGATTTGCCGAGCAGTTTCTCGTCGCCGATGATTCCCAGGATATCGTCCTGAATCTGGAATGCGGTTCCGCACAGACTGCAGAATTTCCCCAGCGCCGCGGCCAGAGGATGACCGATGTCCGGGCAGTTCAAGCCGATGCAGGCTCCTGCTTCGCCGCAGAATTCGTAGAGCGCGCCGGTCTTCTTCCAGAGCATACTCTCGATCTGCTCCGCCGATAAATGCTCGATCGGAGTCCGCGAAAATTGGACGTCGAGCATCTCCCCGTCCACCAGCGTACACAGCACCCGCGTATCCAGCGTGTTGATCAGCATCAGCGTCACCGCCGGATCGAGTCCGTAGAGCCGCGTCAGTTCGGTCATCAGGCTGATGCCCCAGCCGTGCTGCACGTCGCCGGCCAGTACCGCCACCGACAAGCCATAGTGCCGCGATTCGTCTTCGCTTCCGAATAGCGCGCGCGTGGACGGCTTGCGGAAAAAGCGTTCGTGAACGGTGGGTGCACCCCGCCGTGTAGGGTCGCGGTCAATGATGTCGTCGTGAACCAGCGTCCATGTGTGAAAGATCTCGGTCGCCGCCGCCGCGCAGATCGCGTTGCGTTCCTCGCCGCCCACCGCTCCCACGCAGAACAGCAGCACCGCCGGCCTTAGCCGCTTGCCGCCCGATTCGAAATAGCAGGTCACCGCCTCGGCCATGTCCTCGGGATGGAATCGTCCGAGGTACTCCGGCCGCATGACGTACTCCTTCACCAGTGCGACCCGCTTTTCGATCTCTTCAAAAAGTCTTTGCTGCAATTGAGTTTATGTCCTGTTTGGAGGATGTCCGGAAGGAAAATCTAAACCTATAGTTTACATCATTTGTCTTATAATTGCAAGCCTTCATTTCGTTCCCTTTGATCTGCGCGAGACGCTTTCCAGTTCCCCTTGCCTTGAGGTGAGAAAGGAGGGGAACATCCTCTCCGCACAGTCATGCCCCCTTCTTCTCGAGAACAAGGGACGGCCTATTCAGGCCGTCCCTGCTCCATCATGGCGCGAGCGTGCCGCGAGCAAGCTACCGCAACGCCTTCCCGACCGCCAAATCCAGCGCGATCAGCGACGACTCATATTCGAGTGTCTTCTGCAAATGCTCGGTTTCCGCCTGCGCGTAAGTTACCTGCGCGTCGCGCAATCCAAGCTGCGAGGTCGCCCCCAGGCGGTAACGCTCGCGCTCAAGATCAAGCTGCCGCTGCGCCAGTTCGCGATTGCGCGAAGTCACGCCCAACTGATTGTAAACTTTCTCCAGATTATAATAGGAGTCGCGCACTTCCCGCTCGAGCTGCAGCCGCAGCGCGCGTTCCGCTTCGAGTGCTTTATCGCGCTCGACCCGGCGGCTGGCCGTGTTGTACTCGCGGGTGAAGCCATCGAACAGATTCCAGTGAACGCTCAATCCGTAAGAGGTGTTTTCGTTGCGCGGATCGAGCGTCCAATTCTCCTTCTTGCCTGACTGCTCGCTGCGCGACCACTGCGCGCTGAGCGACACCGTGGGCAGATATTCCGACTGATAAATCCGTAAATTGTGCCGCGCTCGCTGCGACGTCAGCCCCGCGATCTTCAGGTCGGTGCGGTGCCGATACGCCTCGGCCACCAGGGCGTCCACGTCAAACACGAACGGCGACACGTCGGCCGCTTCCTCGAGTGGGAATTCGCTGGGGATGTCAATCCCGAGCAGTTGATTCAGCGCTTCCTTCTGGGCCTGCAGGCCGCGGCGGGCGGAGGTGATGTCGTTTTCCGCGCTGCCCAGCTGAATCTGCGCTTGCAGCACGTCAAGTTCGGTCACCGATCCCACCGCAAATCGCGCTTGCGCCAGATCATAGGCGTCCTGTCGCTGGTCGCGCAGCTTGATGTTCAAATCGAGCAGCTTCTGCTGCGTCTGCACCAGCACCACATGCTGGGCGATCTGCAGCGCCAGCGACCGCTTGGCGTCCTCCACCGTCAAGTTGTTGATCCGCTCCTGAGACTTGGCCATGCGATAGAGAAAATAGCGCCGCCCGCCTTCAAATACCGATTCGCTCAGCGAGAGATACATCTGCGAGGAGCGGCTGTCGCCCTCGGGAACGTCCAGCACGTAGCTCGATTCCATCAGCCGCGGATTGGACAGAGTCCCGTCTTCCGCCGTGTCGCTCCAGACGATCGCGTAATCGGTGAATTCGCGCGGATAGCTCGACACGCTCCCGTCGGGATTGGAGTACGTCGGATTGCGATAGTGCGATTGCGAAAAACTCATCCCCACCGAAACGGTGGGCAGAAAATTGCCGACCGCGTTCAGGGTGCCGATGCCGTTCAGGCGCGTATTGTCGGCGGCTTGCCGGAGGGATGGATTGTATTGGAATCCCAGCGCGATCAGGGAATCCAAAGACAGCGGAACGCTGCTGCGAATCAGGGGAAACTCGCTTTCAGCCAGTGCGCTGCCCGCCAGCAGCAGCCCCGCGATCAGCAGTCGAAATTTCATGGGAGGTTTCCGGTTCAATAAACTGTAATTTGATCTGTTGCAAGAGTTCGAACACGGCGTCGTGTTCGTTGGGTACGCGGCCGTCGAGGATCGCCTCTTCGAGAGCCTTCTTGATCTTTCCGACTGTCGGACCGGGCGGAATGTTGCACTCCGCCATAATCTCCTCGCCCCGCACCGGACTTTGAAACGCCCGCAGATTGTCCTTGGCGATGACCTCGTCAAGCCGCGCGCGCAGCGCGTCGAACTGTGCCAAATATCGTTTGACTTTGTTGGGCTTAGCCGACGTGATGTCGGCGCGGCAGAGGGTCAGCAGATCAGTCAAGTCGTCGCCCGCATCTACGATCAGCCGCCGCACGCCGCTGTCGGTCACTTCCTCGCGCGTTAGATTAATCGGCCGCATGTGCAGCGCCACCATCTTGCCCAGCTTGGCCGTTGCTTCTTCGGGCAGCCGCATCCGCTTGCCGATGGACTTGGTCATCCGCGCGCCGAGGTCTTCGTGTCCGTGGAACGTCCAGCCTGTATCCTGAGCGAATCGTTTCGTGCGCGGCTTGGCCACGTCGTGCAGCAGCGCCGCCAGCCGCAGCACCGGATCGTCGGTGAGCCGCGCGATCTGATCCACCACCAGCAGCGTGTGTTCGAACACGTCCTTGTGATGATGCGGGCCGACCTGATCCACACCGGCCAGCCGACTGATCTCGGGCAGCACCACGTCCATCACTCCGGTCAGATACATGAGCCGCAGTCCGATGGACGGCTGCCGCGCGGAGAGCAATTTCAGCAGCTCTTCGGTGATCCGCTCCTGACTGATGATCGAAAGCCGTTCGACCATCCGTTCCAGCGCGTGCCGCGTCTCCAGTTCGATTCCGAATTCAAGCTGCGCGGCGAAGCGAATCGCCCGCAGAATCCGCAGCGGGTCCTCGGAGAACGTCCGCTCCGGATCGAGCGGCGTGCGTAAAATCTTCGCCGCCAGATCGCGCCGCCCGTCGAATAAATCCACGATCTGTCCAAAACGCTCGCGGTTCAGCGCGACCGCCATCGCGTTCACCGTAAAGTCGCGGCGCGTCAGATCCGCTTCGAGTCCGGCGGGAATCACCTTCGGCTTGCGGCTGTCGGAGCGATAGGATTCGGCGCGGGCGGAAACAAAATCGAGCCGTCGTCCCCGATAGGGAATCATCGCCGTCCCGAAGCGGGCGAAGATCACCGGCTGGCGCGCGCGCAGATGCTCCGAGAGTCGTTTCGCGAATTCCACCGCGTCGCCCAGCACCGCGAAATCCATTTCGTTTTTCGCCGTGCGCCCGAGCAGGAAATCCCGCACGTAGCCCCCGACCACGTACAGCGCGATTCCCTGTTCGTCGGCGAATTCCCCCAGCCGCGCCAGCAGCCGCGAATGGCTGCGAGCGAAAATCGCTTTCGTGTCGTTGTCGTGTCGTTCGTTCACTCGCCCGCCGTTCCCACTCGCTCGTTCATCTCGCGCAGCTTATCCCGTCTCCGCCGCTCCACGTCGGGCGTGCGATAGGTCGCCAGTCCGGCCCGCGCGAATTGCGCTGCGTCGTCCGAGTGCCCAAGATGATCCGCGCACACCATCCGTCGCCAGTAGAGTCCGATGGTCTCATAGCCGTTGTTAAAAGGATGCTCGAGATACTGCGCCAGCAGTCGCGCGGCGGTCGCGTCGGCGTCCTCCCATCGCTCCTGACGGACTTCCAGCGCCATTTTCGGCCACAGGAACCCCCGGCTGTCGGGAAACCGAGCCAGTCCAAGAGCGCAGATGCTGTCGGCTAACGTGAGGTTCCGGTCTTCGATAGCGAACCAGACCATCGCGCTCAAGGCCGAGTAACGCGAAAACCGCGATCTCTCCACTGCCCGCCATAGATCGTCCCAGCCGCTTTGTTCGTCGGGAACCACTGGCAGCCATTTCAGCATCGAAGCATAGCGCGCCACCGATACCCGATAGGCTCCCCGGCCCAAATAGGCGTCGTCGAATTCCGGCTGCGCTTCAATCACGGCGTCAAACAAATTGCGGGCCGACATCAGCAAGCGGATGCCGTTCAGGATATTGCCTTCATGCAGGTGCAAAAGCCCCTGCGTGGAATAGGCGCTGCCCCGCAGATAATCCAGCACCACGCCGCCTTCCCGCTGCTGTTTTTCGAAGTCGTCGCAGCGGGACAGGCATTCATCCGAGAGTGCGAAAAACTCCGCCCGCCCCAGCGTGTCCTCCATGTCAATCATCCGCGTATAGCACACGGTTGCCCGCGCGTAGGATCCGGCCGGGTGTCCGGGATGAGCCGTCTCCAGCCCGACGCACAGCGACTCCGCCGCCGCATAGTTTCCGCCCATCAGCGTGTCCATCAGCGCAGGGTATGTATCCAACGCCCCGCCCGCTTGAGCCGGTAGTTCCACCGCCGCGGCGATCAGCAGCGTGACAACGCAGATCAATGGAATGGGCCGGGTGATGAATCGGATTATGTGGGTCAGGTTCACTATTGGTCAGCGATGGCGGGCAATAAATGGCCTCAATGTCCAAATTGCCTCATTTCGGGAGAAAGAGAGGTTGGATCAAACGCGAGCTGTAACGTCATCTTCAAAGATCGCGTGATTCAGAACTAAGTTACGAAGAATTTTCCAAAAAGCAAGAAAGTTGCCTTCTCACAAGTGTGCAGAATCTCGCGGGAAGGGGTGGCGGTCGCGAGCTTCATTCGTTATATTTTTAGGAGTAGGATGAAAAGACAAGCTGTCATGGGTCTCTGTGCTGTATGACTGTTGGAAAGGTCTGTTAGTTTAATGGTTTGGCGCTCTTGGCTGCGATTCCGGGACATCCGATCCTGCCCGCTTCTTCTGTTGGGCTGGCTTTTGTTGTCCATCGCGGGGAGTGCATTCCCAAATCCCACCTCTGCGTCGTCCCCCGCCTTCGAACAAGCCATCGTCATCCTCAGCGAACAAGCGGATTTCTCACAAGTTGACGCTCGCTGTGGCCACCAGCCGGGAGCCATGGCCCGTCGCCATCAATTCGTGATCGAAGAACTGAAGCAAACCGCTGCCCTCAACCAGTCCGCCTTGCTCGATTTCTTGGAAGCGCGGAAGCAAAGCGGCGAAGTCCTCGCCTTCCACTCTCATTTCCTTGTCAACTGCATTGTCATCGAGGCCGTTCCATCCCTCATGGAGAGGCTGCGTCACTGGCCGGGCGTGGAATCGGTCGAGCGTGACCTGCCGTTTACTCCAATCGAGGGCCTTCCCGACGAATCCTCGTCCGCGCTGGATGAGACCGGCGTTGAACCGGGACTCGTGGCCATTCGCGCGCCTTTGGTCTGGGATTTAGGCATTACCGGCGCGGGCATTCTGGTCTCCCATCTCGACGGTGGATGCAACGGCAGCCATCCCGCTCTTGCCGACAAATGGCGGGGCAGCATGGGACACCCGTGGAATGAATGCTGGCTTGATCTGGCCGGCACCACCACCTTCCCCACCGATAATGCCGGGCACGGAAGTCAGACGATGGGGATTCTCTGCGGTATGGTGCCGGGAGACACCATCGGCGTGGCCTGGGGAGCGAGCTACATCGCCGCCCGGATGGATTTTTCCAGTGGAGTGGCGCTAATCTCCGCCGCGCTTACGGCATTCGAATGGATCGCCGATCCCGACGGCAACCCCGCCACCTTCGACGACGTCCCGCGCGTCCTGTCCAATTCCTGGGGACTCGAAGCCGCCAGCTATCCGTCCTGCTATTCTGTGTTCGACGCGGCCATTGCGAACTGCGAAGCCGCCGGTGTCTGTGTATTTTTCGCCGCTGGAAACGAGGGCAGCATGGGCAGCGGCACCCTGCGCGTTCCCGCCGCCCGCTCCCTGACCGAAACCCGCTGCTTCTCCGTGGGAGCCTATGATCGCATCGAGGACTCGCTCTGGTATCTCTCCAGCCTCGGCCCCAGTCCCTGCACTCAAGATTCCCTTCTGAAAATCAAGCCGGAACTCGTCGCTCCCGGCCGCTCGGTGCGCAGCGCGTGTCTGGGGAGCGCCTACTGCACCAGCAGCGGCACATCCTATGCCGTAGCCCACGCCGCCGGAGTGGCCGCGCTGATGATGGAGGCTAATCCCGAACTCTCCGCCGATTCCGTGCAGAAAATTCTGTTCCTCACCGCCGTGGACAAAGGTCCGGCCGGCAATGATAATGCCTACGGCTATGGGCATCTCGACGCGTTCGCGGCGGTCATGGGCGCGCTCGGAGGAGTCGGCTGGCTCGCCCTGCATGTCACGGATCCCTTCGGTTATCCCATCGAGGCCGACGTTGCCTTCACCGAGCATCCCCAGTGGATGCGGACTAATGCGGAGGGCAACGGTCAGATCGCCATGCCCGCCTTTGTGCCGTTGGAGCTGCGGATCACCGCGCCCACCTTTCAGGAACAGACTCCGTCGGTCATGCTGACACCCGGCGACACCGCCCTGTTGTCCGTGGCGCTGCCGCTCGAGAGTGATCTGGGCCTGCTCACCGGCACTGTGATTAATTGCTCCGGTCAGCCTGCCGCCGGTGCCCGCGTCTATTTTCCCGGTACCGAAGCGGCCGACGTCTATGCAGATCCTTCCGGCTGGTTCCGCGTCGTGCTCGCCGCCGGCTTCTACGACGTGTGGGCTGATGACGGCAACTGCGCGCCGGGAAACGCCTCCTCCGTGCAGGTCGTCGCGCAGGGCATGACCGACATCGAGATCATTCTCCCCTCCAATCCCAACTACCTCTGCAGCGATCCCGATCCCGTCGGCTATGTCGTATGCGACGACAACGACTCCGGCGGCCCCCTGTCCCGGTGGGTCGAAATCGCGCCGGCCAAGGGCGGAAACGGCATCGTCTGCAATCTCAACGATGACGGCACCACCACCATCGGCCTGCCCTTTCCCGTCGTCTTCTACGGCCGAACGCACCACCGAGTCTACATCAACGCCAACGGCAATCTCACCTTCGACCGCTCGCTCACGGAGCATATCAACGTCGCGCTTCCGAGGCTCTGCTGCCCGGCTCTCTATCCGTTTTGGGATGACCTGAACGATGAGGACGGCGGCGACATCTGCGCCGACTATCTCCCCGACCGCGGCCTGTTCGTCGTCGAGTGGTCCGAGGTCCCGCGCTACGATGAGTTGGGCAGCGAAACGTTCGAAGTGATCTTTTTCGATACCGCTCTCTATCCAACGACTTCCGGCGAAACCTATATCGAATTCCATTACGGCGAACTGTCGGTCACGAATTCCGGCACGGTCGGCATTGACGCGGGCGACGGCAGCGGCTATCTGGAATACCTCCACAACGGCAACTATCCCGCTCATGCTTCGCCGCTGCAGAGCGGACGCGCGCTCTCCATTCTGGCCGGCGACACACTCGGCGGCACCCCGCAAATCACCATTCTCAATTCGGTGCTGGAAATCGCCGTGCCTCCGGAGAGCGAAGCGGATACCGCCGTGTCTCTCCGCAATGACGGCTCGGCCCCGCTGTCTTACGCGCTGCCGCCGCCCGAAGAAACCTCGCTGGCCAGCTTCCGCTGCACCAAGTCCACCGATTCCGGCGGACCGCCTTTCGCTTATCTGGACATCTCCGCCATCGGCACGCAGATTGGAATCGCCGGCGACGATACAACCAGCGATCCGATCATGCTTCCGTGGCTTTTCCCCTATTGCGGTCGTTACGTCAACGGACTCGGTGTGTGCACGAACGGTTACGCGTCATTCGTGTGGTGCCGGTCGGTCTACACCTATTTCCATTACCAGATGTACGACGACCGGACTCCGCCTCTGGGCATCTTCCCCTATTGGAACGACCTCGATCCAACCCGCGGTGGAGGCATTTTCTCCTATTATGATGAGCCGAACGACCGTTTTATCGTTGAATGGCACGAGATTCGCCGCTACAATAGCACCGGTCCCAACAGCTTCGAGATCATGCTCTACCGCGACGGAACGATCCAGCTGGCCTATGCCGCCATGTCCCCGTCGCTGGTCAACTGCACGGTCGGTCTGAGCGGCGGCAGCCCGGCGGAGTACCGGCAGTTGGCCTTCAATCAGAATTTTCTTCAGAGCAATTTCCTCGTTCGCTTCGATCGCCTCGACACGATGGAAGTGCAGATCATTCTCCAACAGGATCAGCAGGGTGTGATCGCGCCCGGCCAGCAAATCGCCGTCCCGCTGCTGGTGCGGAATAATTTCTTGATGTCTCCGCGGCAGGAGATGTCGCTGACCCTTGGCACCTCCGATCCGCTGCTTCCGCTCGTTCCCATTCAAGTCGAGGTCTTTCACCTGCCCGACCCATCCGGGCTTAAGGTGGTCGTTGTCCCCGAGCCGGAGGGTCTTCGCCTTCATTGGAATCGCTTGGAAGCGTTGCTCTATTGTATCTACAGCGGAACCGTGAGCGGAGAAGGCAAGCAATTCGAAGCGTCCACCTCCGACACCACGATCTGGTTGCCCTATGATACGAATGAGGTTCGCTTCTATGACGTGCGTATCTGCAGCGATCCTCCGTCTCCGGTTTCGTTTTCCGATCACGATGCGCTTGACCGATCGGATGAAAAACAGGCTCCTGTTCCAGTTCAAAAGCAATCCGCAAATAGAAATTCTTTCATGATGAGGAGATGACCATGTATGTGAGAGGCACGCTGTTTCTGGTGATGTCCGTCTTATTCGCCGCGGCGTTGAGCGCATTGGCGGCGGAGTTTTCGCCGGCGCTCGAGGCGGAGCTGGCGGCGAAGAGCGGCTCTGAGTTCGTGAGCGCGATCGTGTTTTTGGAGAGTCCGCTGGATATACGGGCTTTAGACGCGCGGCTGCACGAGCAGCGGG
>JAQTRJ010000060.1 GCA_028711875.1 bacterium
GAAGATTTTTTTCGTCGATCCGCCGCAGATGTTCTGGTACGCGGGGGGAATTCTCGATTTGCGGCGCGGCGTTTTCGTGCATCGCGGACACGGCGAGATTGATCACGGACAATTCGATGCCGAGGAACGCACGGGCTGGGCGACGGGCTGCGCGCTGTTCGCCCCGCGGCGGGTTTTCGAAGACGTAGGTTTGCTCGATGAAAGTTTGGGGTTGTACAACGAGGACGTGGATTATTGCCTGCGCGCGGCGCAGCGGGGATTTCCGATGGTCTATGTTCCGCGCGCACGAGTGTGGCACAAGGTGTCCGCGTCGGTGGGCGGCGGTCTTTCGCCGCGGAAACTGCGCTGGAAGTGGATCAGTCTGAGGCGGCTGCTGCGCCGTCATCTTCCCTCGAAAGCTGAGCGGGGACGAGCGCTGATTCGTTTTTTGCTCGCGGAATCGCCCGCGTTGTTGTGTCATTCGGTCGCCGTACGGAGCCGGAAACGCAGCGGATTTCGAAACACGGGAGACACGAAATGAAAAAAATGTGGATGGTCGTTGTTCTGGCCCTGATTCTGGCGCCGATTCCCGGCTGGAGCTCGAGTTCGCTGTCGCTGGTGGACAGTACGGGCAAATATCTGGGAACGCTGCCGGTCATTCCGCGCGGGGACGAACAGCTTGTTCCGCTGAATACGCTGGTTCACAAGGCCGAGTGGGTGCTGGAGACGACCAACCGGCTGTATATTGTCACCTATCCGGGCGGCACGGCGACGTTCGAGCCGGGAAATCCGTTCGTGGCCTGCGACGGGGGATTCGTGCAGCTGCGGATGATCCCTCAGGAATGGGACGGCGCGCTGTGGCTGCCGTTGTCCAACGTGCCGGCGATTTTCGGGGCGAGTCTCGAGCATGATCCGAGACGGAATTTAATTGAGGTGCGCATGGTCTACGTGGAGCCGCCGGCGCCGGAGGTGACGCCGGGAGCGCCCGACCCGAATTTGCCGCAGTGGACGCTGCGCTCAGTCATTGTGGATCCCGGTCACGGCGGCAAGGATCCCGGAGCGGTGGGCGCGGGCGGGATTTTCGAGAAGCAGATCACGCTCGAGATCGCTCTGAAGCTGGCGCGCCTGCTCGAGAGTCACGGGATCGCGGCGCGGATGACGCGCGTGGACGACCGGTTCGTATCGCTGCGTGAGCGCGCTCGCTTTGCCAATGACGAACGCGGCGACCTGTTCGTTTCCATTCACTGCAACAGCGCGCGTGACACCTCGATTCGCGGCGTGGAGACGTACTTTCTTAAACCGGCGCGCAGCGAGCGGGCGATTCAGGCGGCGCTGCGCGAAAACAGCGTGGTCGAACTCGAAAACGGAACCGGCAGTTATCACGAGCTGACGGAAGAGAATTATATCCTGCTCACGATGGCTACGAGTCAGTACATCAAAGACAGCGAGACGTGGGCCGGGACGCTCTTGCAGGAAATGACCCGCTCGTCCGAGTCCGACGCGCGCGGCGTGGATCAGGCTGGATTCTACGTGCTGATGGGCGTGTCCATGCCGTCGGTGCTGGTGGAGTGCGGCTTTCTGTCGAATCCCGAGGAAGCCCAGACGCTCGCCACCGATCCGGGGCGGCAGAAGATCGCCATGGGAATCATGAATTCGATTCTTTCGATGAAAAACACGATGGAGATGTCCGCCTCCCGATGATTGCCGAACGCGCCTCACAACCTCTTGCGGTGTTCGATTCCGGTTTGGGCGGGCTGACGGTGGCCGCCGAGATTCGCCGCCGACTTCCCTCGGAAAATTTACTGTTTCTGGCCGATCGGGCCCGCGTGCCGTACGCGTCGCAGAGCGTGGCTCTGATCGCGCGCTGGGCGGCGGAGTGTTTCGATTTTCTGCTCGCACACGATCCCAAGGCGGTGGTGATTGCCTGCAATACGGTCTCGTCCGTCTATCTGACGGAACTGGCCGAACAGACGCCGGTGCCGGTGATCGGCGTGATTATGCCGACGGCGCACGCGGCGGTCGAGGCCACGCGCAGCGGGCGCATCGGAGTGGTGGCGACCAAGGCGACCGTGAAACGCCGCGCCTACGACATGGCCTTCGCAGAACTTCGTCCCGACGTTCACGTCGTTTCCAGCGCGGCGCCGCTGCTGGTGCCGCTGGTGGAGGAAGGCTGGACGGCGGGCGAGATTCCGCGCAAAGTGGTCGAGCACTATCTTGAACCGATTGTGAGTTCGCAGGTGGACACGCTTGTGCTCGGCTGCACGCACTACGAGTATTTCGTGCCAATCATGCAGGACCTGCTGGGCGCGCAGGTCCGGGTAATCAATACTCCGCTGGCCACATCCCTCGAACTCGAGCGCGTGCTTGCTCACGATTCGGAATTGAACCGGGACCGCCGCAGAGGAACGGTAACGGTCTATTCGACGGACGTCAACGAGGCTCTCGAACGGGTGGTGAAAGACCTGTTTGCCGAGGACTTGTCCGAGGGGCGGATCACGGTTCAATCGGCGCAGATTCCCCCGTTTCGAATCGCTCCGCGCCGAGTGTAGCGGATTCTGACACGATCTTTGCACCTTCCCTTCAATACATCCCATTCTCCCGCCTTATTGCTTAGGACCCTCTCATGGACATCGCCCAACTTCAAACCCTCTCCGTGCCCGACCTCATCAAACTGGGCAAAGAACTCAACATTCCCGAAATCGCGGGACTGCCGAAGCATGATCTGATTTTTAAAATCCTCGCTTCGCAAGCCGCCAAGGAGGGAGTGGTTCTCGCTTCCGGCGTGCTCGAAATCCTGCCCGATGGCTATGGATTTCTCCGCAGCGCGCTGGCGTCCTATCTTCCCAGCCCGGATGACGTGTATGTTTCCCCCTCGCAGATCAAGCGGTTCGGCCTGCGCACCGGCCACGTGGTCTCGGGACAGGTGCGTCCGCCCAAGGAGGGGGAACGGTTTTTCGCTCTGCTCAAGGTTGAGACGGTGAATATGTCAGACTCGGAGTCGGTGAAGGATGTCATCCATTTCGACAACCTGACTCCGCTCTATTCGAACCGGAAATTCAATCTGGAGACGGGCGGGAAAGACCTGACGCTCCGGGTGATTGACGTGTTCACGCCGGTGGGGATGGGACAGCGCGGCCTGATCGTGGCTCCGCCGCGAACGGGCAAGACGATCATCCTGCAAAAAATCGCCAACGCCATCGCCGAGAATCATCCCGACGTGATTCTGATGGTGCTGCTGATTGACGAACGCCCGGAAGAAGTGACGGATATGGAGCGCGGCGTGCGCGGCGAAGTGGTCTCGTCCACCTTTGACGAGCGGCCCGAGCGGCACGTGCAGGTGGCCAACATGGTTCTGGAGAAGGCCAAGCGGATGGTGGAAATGAAGCGGGACGTGGTGATTCTGCTCGACTCGATCACCCGGCTGGCGCGCGCGCACAATTCGCTGATGCCGCATTCGGGACGCGTGCTCTCGGGGGGCGTGGACGCCAACGCTCTCTATGAACCGAAGCGGTTTTTCGGAGCGGCGCGCAACATCGAAAGCGGCGGAAGTCTGACCATTCTGGCCACGGCCTTGATCGAGACCGGATCGCGCGCCGACGAGGTGATTTTCGAAGAGTTCAAAGGCACCGGGAACATGGAACTCGTGCTCGACCGCCGGCTGGCCGATATGCGCATCTTCCCGGCCATTGACATCATGAAGAGCGGCACGCGGCGGGAAGAGCTGCTGCTGTCCGATGCGATTCTCCAGCGAATGTACGCGCTGCGCAGCGTCCTCGATCACAATAACTCGGTCGAGTCCATGAAATTCCTGCTCGATAAAATGCGCGACACGCGCTCTAACGCCGAGTTTTTCGAGCTGATGACCAAGGGCGGATAAGCTTTCGCCGTCTTTTTCCTTCTAACCGAGGACGGCCTTTCCAACCTCTTAAATTTGTTGACAATTACAAAGGGGTTTCGTATATTTTCGTTACATGTTTTCTGCGCTTCTGTTTGATTCCAAAGAACTTAGCACGATGTGCCCGTGACTTTCCGCCAAGAATTTCTTCTCATTTCCGCCTTGCTCCTCGCCGTGGGATGCACCCAGCGCGAATCCGACGTGGGCATTCAAGCCATTACCGGACTGCCTGCTGATGGTTTTTCGATGGTGTCCGGCACCGCCACAAATTCAGCGCACTGGAATCCTCAGTTCACCAACGGATACGGCACATCGCTGCATGCCGGAGATGCCAAGGGGTTGTTTGCGTATACGGCGATTCGGTTCAACGTCCCGGAGAGCGTGCCCGACAGTTTTCGCGTGGACACTCTTCAGGAGATCCAAATCCGGCTGACGCGCAACCGCATCTGGCCCGAACAGACACCGGGAAACCTGCGAATCGTACTGCGCGAGATCACTGAAAGCTGGGATGAAGCGAACTTGCTTCCCGATTCGCTTCCCGGACGGGAAGGATATCCGGCGCTCGATTCCGGCGCGGTGTTCAGCGCCACTGACACGCTCTATTTTCTCACTATTCCGCTCGATCTCTGGGCGCGCTGGGCCGCCGGCGATTCGACCACCTTCGGGCTGGTACTGGAACCGCGCTTCGAGGGCTATATGGTCGAGTGGTTCAGCAGCGAGTATCAGAACGTCGCCTACCCGAACTATCCTCCCGCGCTGCTGGTCCCCGGTCAGGTCTGGCTGGCAGACAGCGGCGAGTGGGTGGATTCAACGCTTGTGATCGGGGCCACGGACGACGCCTTTTTAACGAAGGACGCAGCTCCCCGCCGCCCTGAGCGGATGTTTGCCGGACAAGGTAATGCGGAACGGATTGCCTTGTTCTTTCCGGTGGATTCCTTGTCCAGTGATTTTCGCAGGGTCATCGCCCGAGCTGAGCTCCATCTGTTCGCTGATCCCGATGACCCGGCCGCACTGCAGTTCGTCACCGGTCAGAGTTTCCTTCTCAAAGACGGTTTTCTGAATGATTCCTCCTGGACATCCGCGTCCGATTCGGCGGGCTTCTGGGATCCCAGTATCTTTGAAACCGGCTATGAGAGTACCACGGCCGGCACATGGGACAGCACGGGCACCGAATTCATTCTGAATATCACCGGTCTGATGTCGGAGTGGGTGGGAAATCCCGTCACCAATAGCGGCATGCAGGTGATTCCGACCAGTGAGTCGAGCTATCTGTCCCGAATCGTTTTCCACAGCCATTTATCCGAAACTATCGAAAAGCGTCCGAGGCTGCACATTTGGTATACAGAATCCACCTACTGACGCTGGGAGTTCTTTTGCTGGCGACGACGTGCGCGTTCGCCGGCGGCTCGATGTTCTCGGGCAACAGCGTGGGCGAGCAACTGGTTGGCGGCGGAGTGCGGGCGGCGGGCGCCGGCGGGACGGGAATCGCTCTGGCAGATTCCATGTCGTTTCATTCAGGCAATCCGGCCCTCATTGCTCTCGCCACGAGGACGATGTTTCGCATGTCGGGACACGTGGCCTGGTGGGGCACGTCCGCGGACGGGCGAAACGACACGGATGCCGAAACCGTGTGGCAGGACGTCGGGGTCTATCTTCCGCTGTCGTCCGTGTGGAAAATCGGATTGGTTGCCGAACCGACGCGTTATGCGGATTTGGCCACCTTCGGACAGCGAACGGCCGTGTTCAACGACACGAACGCGGTGCACTATGAGCAGCGCGACGTGTGGCAGAACGGCACGGTGGATCTGCGGATTGAAAACGCGTGGCGGATCGGGGATCGGGCGGCGCTGGGAATCGGCGCGGTGTACACGATCATGCGCAACGCGAATCGGCACACGATAGACCTCGATCAGCATGTCTCTTCTTCCTACTATCTCGACGCGTCGTATCGGCAGGTTGAGACCTATCGCGGGTGGACGGCGGACATCGGGGCGTTCGCGCGGATCACTTCCAAACTGAGCGCCGGCGTCGTCTATCGGCCGCGCGGTTCGGGGGAATGGACCTATGAGTTTCAGAAGAGTCAGTCCGATTCCGTCAACAAGTCCGAGCGGACGGGCGGATCGCCGGGCAATGTGAAAGCCGGAATCAGCTATGCGTTTTCGCCGCGCTTGATCGGTTTGGCGGACGCGCATCTGGGCCAGTGGGAGCAGGGCGATCTGGGAGCGCTGGCTGACGCGAAAGCGTCCGAACCGCCGGTCAATCCGTTGTTTCTGGCGGCAGGGATCGAGCGCACGCCCGAGCGCTCGCCGGTGCGTCCCGGATTCAACAATTGGGGAATTCGCGGCGGCGTCTATTATCGCCAGCACTACTGGCCTGAGCAAAGCGGTGCGGCGGTGGAGGAGTTTGCGCTGACCTTCGGGCTGTCCGCGCCGTTTATCGGCTCGACGGCCTATCTGCACTGGGCGGGCGAAGTGGGGCAGCGCGGTTTCGACGAGGATAAATTGGGCGCACGCGAGACGTTTTTTCGAACTTCCATTCAAATTGAGATTGCCGAGCAGTGGTTTCAGAAGCAGAAACCGCGGCTACCGCAGTGATACAGTTTTTTGAGGTAGGCAATGATTTCCGACAAACGATTGCAGCAATCCGATCCCGAAGTTTTCGCGGCGATTGATCGCGAGCGTACGAGACAGAACAACGGATTGGAGCTGATCGCATCCGAGAATTTCGTGTCCACGGCCGTGCTCGAGGCGATGGGCAACGTGATGACCAACAAATATGCCGAGGGCTATCCCGCCAAACGGTATTACGGCGGCTGCGAATTCGTGGACGATGCCGAGCGGCTGGCCATCGAGCGCGCCTGCAAGCTGTTTGGATGCGAGTGGGCCAACGTGCAGCCGCACTCGGGAGCGCAGGCGAACATGGCCGTGTATTACACGCTGCTGAATCCCGGCGACACGTTCATGGGGATGGACCTCGCCCACGGCGGACATCTGACTCACGGCTCGCCGGTTAATTTCACCGGGCGCACCTATCATGTGGTGAGTTACGGAGTCGCGCGCGACAGCGGACGGATTGATTTCGAGGACGTGGCCAGAAAAGCGCGGGAGCACAAGCCCAAGCTGATCATGACCGGTTCTTCGGCCTATCCGCGGGCCTGGGAGCTTGCGAAGTTCCGTGAGCTGGCAGATGAGATCGGGGCCTATTTGGTCTGTGACATGGCGCACTTCGCGGGACTGGTGGCGGGCAAGGTTCATCCCGATCCGCTTCCGCATTGCCACGTGGTGACGACGACGACGCACAAGACTCTGCGTGGACCGCGCGGCGGAATGATCCTTTCGAAGGAGCGCGGGGGCGAGTTTCTTTTGGCAGGAATGCCCAAACCCAAGACGCTGCCTGAAGCGTTAGATGCGTGGGTGTTCCCCGGTGTGCAGGGTGGGCCGCTCATGCATGTGATCGCGGCCAAGGCTGTTGCTTTGGGCGAGGCATTGAGTCCCGAGTTTCGTGCCTATGACGAGCAGGTGGTCAAGAATGCCCGCATCTTAGCCGAGCAGCTCTTGTCGCATGGGTATCGGCTGGTCTCGGGCGGGACGGATACACACCTGATCCTGCTGGATTTGTCGCCAAAGGGACTGACGGGGAAAGCCGCAGAAAAGGCGTTGGAAAAGGCCGGGATTACGGTTAACAAGAATATGGTTCCGTATGATCCGCAGAAACCGTTTGTGACATCAGGGATTCGCATGGGGACTCCGGCCATCACGACTCGGGGGATGCGCGAGGCGGAGATGAAGAAGATCGCGGACCTCATCCACCGGGTGCTGTCCAACATGGAGGATGAGGCGCTTCTGGCGGGGATTCGAGCTGAAGTTCAGGAACTGGTCAAGGGATTTCTGCTTTATCCGCAATATCTGGCCATTCGGCCTGTTTAGTATAGTCTCCTCATGTATTACACGAGGATTCGATGGACCCTCTCGTGGAGGCTGAATGAAATGTCCGTACTGTGGCACGGACGAAGACCGGGTCATTGATTCCAGACCTGCCCGCGACGGTCGTGCAATCCGCCGGCGGCGGGAATGCTCCAAATGCGGAAACCGCTTCACCACCTATGAAGCTCCGGAAGTGCAGGTGGTGCTGGTCGCGAAAGCCGATAACTCCCGCGAGCCGTTCGACCGGAATAAGGTTCGCCGTGGAGTGATGGTGGCCTGCAACAAGCGGCCGGTCGTTCCCGAACAGATCGAACAGATCGTGCAGCGCGTGGAGCAGCGGGCTACGACGGCCGCGGAAACGGGCGAGGTGTCCACGGCGGTAATTGGCCAGTGGATATTGGAGGAATTGGCCGTGGTGGATGAAGTCGCCTATGTTCGTTTTGCTTCTGTGTTTAAACGATATGAGAGTCTTGAGGAGTTTCTCGAAGAGCTAAAACACTTGAGATTGAGTACTTCCGCTCTCCCGCCCGCTGATTGACTCTAAATATCTTTTTCACTAACTTAGCGGCCTGATCGTCAACGCCTTTCCTACCGAAAATTCGATGGAAACCGTCCTTTTTGCCATACTTGGAATTGCCGCGATTCTCGCAGCCCTGCTGACGATTACCTCGCCCTCACCGATTGCCAGTGCCTTATATCTGGTGGGAGTGATGTTTTCGCTGGCCGGGTTGTACGTGCTCCTTGCGGCTCCGTTTGTGGCGGCGATTCAGGTCATTGTCTATGCGGGCGCGGTGATCGTTTTGATGCTGTTTGTGATCATGCTCCTGAACCTGCGTCCGGTCGAGGAGAAGTCCGCGGCGGGCTGGCAGACGGCGGGAATCGCGGTGGCCAGCCTGGTGCTGCTGACGGCGTTTGTGGCGATCATGAGCGCGAGTTCGCAGCTCGCAGTGGTGAATGATGTCCCAACGACGTTCGGCAAGACGGTCGAGATCGGTAAGCTTCTCTATAGTCGTTATCTGTATGCCTTCGAGGTGGTGGCGGTGCTGCTGCTGTTGGCAATCGTGGGCGCGGTCGCCCTGATCCGCAAGCCTGACTCCGCGGACGGGGACGGGGAGGCTCATGCAGATTGAACTGACTCACTATCTGCTGCTCACGGCTGTTCTGTTCGCCATCGGCGTGATGGGAGTCCTGACGCGCAAGAATCTCATCGTGCTGCTGATGTCGGTGGAGATTATGCTGAATGCGGTGAACCTGACGTTCGTGGCGGTGGCACGCTACACCGCCGATCTCACCGGACAGGTTCTGGTTTTCTTCGTGATGTGCGTGGCCGCGGCGGAAGTCGCGGTCGGCCTCGCGGTGTTGATCGCTTTGTGGCGGCACCGCGGAACCATGCACATGGATTCGTTTAGACTGCTCAAGTGGTAACATGCTTGACTTCGCGTTTCTGATTCCGCTGTTTCCGATGTTCGGCGTGCTGGTGAACGGCCT
>JAQTRJ010000061.1 GCA_028711875.1 bacterium
GAAGGTCAGAGTCGATTCCATGAATGTGGACGATCTTCGCAGTCGGGCCGATCTCGTTGTTGCATTCGCCGTAGTTCATGAATTGCCGAAAGCCGACGTCTTCTTCCGGGAAATGTTCACCGCCCTGAAACCGGACGGGAAGATGCTGCTCTCCGAACCCGCCGGGCACGTGACTCGTGCCGCATGGGAGAGAACGATGCAGAGCGCCCGGCAGGCCGGATTCGAATCCCAACAAATGCCTGAAATTCGCCGCGCGCACTCGGTTTTGATGCGAAAACCTGTCTGTTGACCGGAGAGAGCATCATGGGATTTTTCCGCAGACTGTTCGGAGGCTCCGACACACCCGGAAAACCGATTCCGACCACGGATGACGCCTTCGAAAGCGAGGTGCTGAAATCCGATCTGCCGGCGGTGGTGGATTTCTGGTCTCCCACATGCGCGCCCTGTCAGGTGATGGGCGGATTGTTGAATGAACTGGGCCCCGACTTTACAGGCCGGATCCGATTGTTCAAAATGAACGTGGAGCAGTGCCCGCTGACCGCCGAGCAGTATCGCATCCGCGGCGTTCCCACGCTGATTTTTTTCCGCAAGGGAAAAGAAGTGGACCGCATCGTGGGACTACTGCCGCTCCATCCCCTGCGGCAGCGTTTGGAACAACTCGCTACATCGTAGCGCGCGCGTCGCGCAGACCTGGTCGAGTCCATTCGGATGATCGCGGACTTCCCGCGGTTTCGATTCCACCCGGCGAGCAGGTTATCGTATTGCGTTACCATCCGTGAGTCTCGTACCCGGCGGACTCACTTCTCCGGTAACGCTAATCGGACTGACATTCTGATTCTCGCGTAGGCACTCTGCCGCGTCCCCGGCAGAAGTTTTCACCAAGTCGTGATTCCCGTCCGGCGGATTGCGGCAGTCCAAGAAGAGTTTCGCACCATTTCGCGGATTGGCGAGTCAGCCGATCCGCTTTATCTTGCTATACGATTGACTATGCTCATGACGTATTATCTGGCCATGCCTCGGGTTGTTTTCAGCAAAGAATGCGAGCTTCTTCCGCTGGTCAGTTCCACCGAAAGCCTTGACCGCGCAACAAGATGTGTTTTCGTCTACAACGTACTTGACGATGGCATCAGAATTGCACTCCGTTCTCCATGACATATAGCACATTGCGATCAGAATGATATAAAACCATGCTATCGGATCGGAATTTGTTTGCGCCACGACACCGGCAAACAAATACGAGTACAGGAATCATGAAAGAGACCAACTCGATTTCGCGGGATGAACACGGGCAATCCCCGCAGTCTGATGGAACGTCCCCGTCTGACAAGTCTGCTTTCTTTGCCGAATTCGTCGAGTCGCTTCCCCAGCCGGTTTTCGAGATTGACACCAACCGGCGGGTGACCTTTGCCAACCAGGCGGCGCTCGACATGTTCGAATGGAGCGACGACGACTTGGCGGCAGGTTTCGACGCTCACAGGGTGGTCGCCCCCGAGCACGCGGACCTGTTCGCCGAAGCTCTGCAGCGCGCGCTGCAGGGCGAATCGCTGCAAGGCCTGGAACTGCTCTTTCGCGCGAAATCCGGCCGGGCTTTTCCCGGTGCCGTCTATTGCGCGCGGGTGCAGTCAGGAGATCGGACGCTGGTGCGCGGGTTCGTCACCGACATTACGGAACGTAAGGCTTCCGAGGAATTGTTGCGAATTCAGCGGGATCTCAATCAGGAGCTTACCCAAGCCGCCGATATCCAGGAAGCTTTCAACCTCGTCCTTGAATTCATCTTGCGTTTGGAACACGTTGAAAGCGGCGGGATTTACCTTGTGGATGAATCCGGTGGGCTTCGATTGATCAGTCATGCCGGACTTTCGCCAGAATTCGTCCGGGCGGTTGAATACTGTGCTCCGGATTCGGATCGCGCACAGGTGGGACGTTCCGGGAAGCCGATCTATGTCTGTTCGACGGATAAACTTCAGATTCCGGATCGCGACATACGGAAGGAGGGACTGCGCGCGCTGGCAATCATTCCCATCATGTTCAGCGAGAAGGTTCTGGCCGTGATGATCGTCGCGGCACATCATATCTGTGAATTCCCCCCGTCCACCCGATATGCTCTGGAATCCATCGCCTCGCGTTTGGGAGGCATTGTATCCCGCCTGAAAACGCTGCAGACGCTTCACGAGAGCGAAGCAAGATTCCGCTCGATGGCAGAGCAGATGATGGACGTTCTGTACACCACGGATGCCGGGGGGATCATCACCTATATCTCGCCTTCCGCCCAGCAGATTTTCGGCTGGCTTCCTCAGGATATGATCGGGAAAGCTTTCGTCGAATTCGTGACTGACGAAGAGATTCGGAGGGCGATGTTCGCCTTTCAATCCGCTATGACCACAGGGATGCAGCTCAAGAACCTTGCCCTGCGACTAAAGCGAAAGGACGACAGCACTTTCCTCGGCGAGGTGAGCGGTGTATTCACGGCACAGCAGGGGGAGCAGGCAGGAACCGTCGGCATCATCCGCAATGTCACCGGATTTCGAGATACCGAGGAGGAATTGCGCGTTAGTCGAGACCGCCTCAAGATGGCCATCGAAGGCGGAAACATTGGGTTGTGGGACTGGAATCTCGTGACGAATCAAGTCTACTTCTCGCCCGAATGGAAAAAGCAGATCGGCTACCGTGATGATGAAATTGCCAACAAGTACAAGGAGTGGGAAGATCGCCTGCATCCGGAGGATCGCGAATCCACTCTATCCAGTCTGAAAGCCTCGCAGACTCCGCCCTATCCGCCTTATCGGGTGGAGTTTCGTCTTCGCCACAAGGACGGAAGCTACCGCTGGATTATGGCTCGGGGTACTCTGCAATTCGACGATCATGGTCAGCCGGCGCGCGTCATGGGCACGAACGTGGACATCACCGAGCGCAAACGAACGGAAGAGGCTCTGCTTGAGAACCGGAGGGAATTGCGGCAGACGCTGGAAGCCACAACGGACGGAATCTGGTCATGGAATCTGCAGACCGATACATGGTGGTTCAGTCCGCGCTATTACACCATGCTCGATTACAAACCAGGGGAATTCCCGGCGTCTTTCGAGAGTTGGCGGAATCTGATTCATCCTAACGACCTGAATAGTGCTCTCCAAGTCGTCGAGAAATACCTGAAGACCAAACCGGATACCTACGAGAATGAATATCGTCTGAGAACAAGCCGTGGAGACTATCGCTGGATTCACGCGCGCGCGCGTTGCCGAGCGCGACCAGCACGGTGATGCCATCCTCATGATCGGCAACCATGAGGACATCACCGAGCGGAAACGAACGGCGGCGGCGCTCGCCGAGAGCGAAGAACAGTTCCGAACTATCGTCTCCTCCGTTAGTGAGGGAATGGTCCTGCAGGAAAGCAGCGGCCGAGTTCTCACATGGAACAAGACGGCGGAGCGAATCTTCGGAATTCCGGCGGAAAACATCGTCGGCATGCTCGCAAGTGAACAACGCTGGAAAAACATTCGCGAGGATGGCACGGCCTTCCCCACCGAGGAACATCCGTCACACCGTACCCTTCAAACCGGTCAGTCTTGTCACGACGTCATTATGGGTGTTCGTCACGCCGTCAGCAATGAATTGTCGTGGATCAGCCTCAATACCAATCCGGTGTATAAGAAGGGATCGGCCAAGCCCACTGCGGTAGCCATCTCTTTTACCGATATCACGGCCCGTAAGGAAGCCGAAGACGCGCTCCGCACAAGCCGGATGCACCTGAGTAATGCCATCCGTCTGGCCAAGTTAGGTTATTGGGAATACGATTTTTTGAAGGACGTCTTCACCTTCAACGATGACTTCTACGCCATATTTCATACGACCGCTGAACGCGAAGGCGGCTATCTCATGCCTTCCGCCCAATACGCCAAGCGATTCGGGCATCCTGATGATATGGCACGCGTCGGCGAAGAAATCGGCAAGGCGGCGACGACGACGGATCCCAACTACTGCACTCGTATCGAGCACCGAATCATCTATGCCGACGGCGGAGTGGGGCACATTGCCGTGCAGTTTCGCATCCTGAAGGACGAGCAGGGACGAACCGTCAAGTCGTTCGGGATGAATCAGGATATCACCGAGATCAAGCAGGCTGAAGTGGCGTTGCGCGACAGCGAGAAGCACTACCGTCAGCTGTTTAATTCCATGATCACGGGATTCGCGCTGCATAAGATCATTCTCGACGAAAACGGGAAACCCTGCGACTACCGATTCCTTGAAGCGAATCCTGCCTTTGAAACACTCACGGGCTTGAAGGCTCCGGACATCATCGGTCGAACCGCGCTCGAGGTGCTGCCGGGCTTGGAACCGCTCTGGTTCAAGTCCTATGGTCATGTGGCCATGACCGGTGAAACCGTTCACTTCGAGAGTTACTCCAGGGAACTCGCCAAGCATTACGAAGTGACCTCTTATTCCCCTGAGCGCGGATATTTTGCGACGATATTTCAAGACGTCACGGAGCGCAAGCAGGCAGAAGAAGCGCTGCGGCAGCGGGGAGAACAGCTCAGGATACTCTTTGACAATCTCACCATCGGCATTTATCGCACAACTCCCGACGGCCAGATACTTACCGCTAATCCGGCTTTGGTGAAGATTCTCGGCTATGAGTCCCTGGATGAATTGGTGTCGCGCAATCTTGAAGGCGAAGGATTTCATCCCAGCTACCCGCGGAGTTACTTTAAGAGTCTCATCGAGGAAAACGGAGAAATTCAAGGTCTTGAATCCGCGTGGGTACGGCACGATGGCTCAACCATCTTCGTTCGCGAGAATGCGCGGGGCGTTCGGGGCGAGCATGGCGAGATGCTGTACTACGAAGGCACCGTGGAGGATATCACTGAGCACAAGCAGGCTGAGGAACAATCGAAGGAGCAGGCTCAGGAAATCGAGCGTTCGAGGAATATTCTGTTACAGATACTTGAATCCATACCGGCGCGAGTATTCTGGAAAGATAAAGACTTGCGGTACCTGGGATGCAATAGTCTGTTTGCGCATGATGCCGGACGTCCTCGACCTGACGACTTGCTGGGGAAAACGGACTATGAAATGGGATGGAGAGATCAAGCTGACCTGTACCGTGCCGACGATCAGGAAGTCATGCAATCGGCTCAGCCCAAACTGGGGATTATTGAACCTCAGACAACGCCGACCGGCGAGAAAATCTGGCTGAGAACAAGCAAAGTTCCTCTTAAGGAATCAGATGGCGTGGTCTGGGGGATGCTGGGCGTTTATGAGGACATAACGAAAGAAAGGCACCGCGACGAGGCCTTGCGAGCGAGCGAGGAGCGCTTCAAACAGGTTGCCGAGAGCGCGGGCGAATGGATCTGGGAAGTGGATGCGGAGGGGCTGTACATCTACTCAAGTCCCGTGGTCCAAAGAATTCTCGGCTATTCTCCGGAGGAATTGGTTGGGAAACTCCACTTCTACGATCTATTCTCGCCCGACAAGAGAGAGGAACTCAAGGCTGCCGCTCTCGCCGCCTTCGCACAGAGAATCGCTTTCATGGGTTTTGTGAATTCCACTCTTCACAAGAACGGCAACGTCGTCATTCTCGAAACCAGTGGTGTGCCCGTTCTGGATGAGGAAGGGAACCTGCTTGGCTATCGGGGTACGGATACCGACATCACCGAACGCAGACAAGCGGAGGAAGCGCTGCATCGGCACAATGAGTACCTGACGGCTTTGCAGGAGACGACTCTCGAATTGCTCGCCGAACATGATTTGGACCGTCTGCTGGAGAGCATCATCCGCCGCGCCGGAGAACTGATGGGGACCACCACCGGTTGGCTCGATCTGCTTGAGCCAGACGCGAACCATCTTACCCCCAAGATCGCCTTGGGCGCTTTGGCCACAGAGTCACTCAGGTTTTCAGCGAAAAAAGGGGAAGGATTGAGCGGCAAGGTGTGGGAGAGCGGACGGCCCATTGCCGTGGAGGACTATGACGTGTGGCCGGGCCGGATTCAGGGCCATCAGTCGAATCTAATCCGCTCGATCGTCGCGCTTCCGTTGCTCTCCGGATCGAAGACCCTCGGCGTATTAGGTCTGGCTTATGAAAAAGAAGTCAAACGCACATTCGACGAGACGGCGATCAGCTTATTGCATCAATTTGCGCGGTTGGCCACGCTGGCCATAGAAAACGCGCGATTGTTTTCCGTCGCGAACCGAGAATTGGCGGAGCGTAGACAAGCTGAGGTGGCCTTGCGCGAGAGCGAAAACCGCTATCGCTTCTTGGCCGAGAACGCCACGGACTTCATCTGGGTGATGGACATGAACCTGAAAGGAACCTTCTGCAGTCCTTCAGTCACACGGATGCGCGGATACAGCGTTGAAGAAGCCAACGCACAGAGCCTCGAAGAGACTCTCACGCCCGCGTCGCTCGAAATCGCCCGACAGGTTCTCGGAGAAGAGCTGGCCTTGGGACGGTGCGGACCAGAAGGAAAGGTCCGGGTCCGCACCCTGGAATTGGAGATGGTGCGCAAGGATGGATCCACCCTCTGGACGGAGACGAACGCTTCGATCATCTGGGATTCGGACGGCAATCCGATCGGGATTTTGGGGAGCACGCGCGATATCTCCGAGCGAAAACGCGCGGAACAGGAACGGGAGCAACTGGAAACACAGTTGCGACGCGCGCAAAAAATGGAAGCGATCGGCACGTTGGCCGGCGGGATCGCGCACGACTTCAACAATATTCTGACGCCGATCATGGCCTATACAGAAATGGCGGTGGAAGCACTCCCATCGGACACTTCGACCCGCACCGACTTGGAGCACGTGATTGATGCCGCGAACCGCGCCAAGGACCTGGTCCGTCAGATCCTTACGTTCAGTCGTCAGACCGAGCAGGCGCGCTTTGCCATGTCGCTCACGCCGATTATCAAGGAAACACTGAAGCTGATTCGCGCATCGCTGCCCTCGACCATCGTGATCCACGAATATGTTGCTCCGCACACGGGGGAAGTGATGGCGGATCCGTCGCAAATGCATCAGGTACTCATGAATCTGTGCACCAACGCTGCGGCGTCCATGCGGCAAGGCGGTGGGGAGTTGTCTATCCGATTGGAGGACATATTCATCACCGAAGACTTCGCGCGCGCCCATCCGCACCTGCACGAAGGTCCCTACGTGCGATTGTCCGTGTCCGACACCGGATGCGGCATGGACGCAGAAACTCTAACCCGCGCCTTCGAACCGTTTTTCACCACGAAACCCGTCGGCGAGGGAACCGGCCTGGGACTTTCGGTGGTTCACGGCATCATCACCGGAAGCGGCGGCGACGTCCACGTGACCAGCGAGCCGGGCACGGGAACCCGCTTCGATATTTATCTGCCGCGCGCGATGCAGCCAGCGCCCGCCGCTCCCGCTGAGAAAGCGGAGATTCGCCCCGGTCATGAGCGGATACTGATCGTTGATGACGAGCCGGAAATCGCCCGCGTCGGCCAGCGGGTGCTTGAAAAGTACGGCTATCACGTCACGATTCGCACCAGTAGCGTCGAGGCGCTGGAAGTGTTCAAGGCGAATCCCGATCGTTTCGATATGGTGATTACCGATCTGACCATGCCGCATATAACCGGATTGCAGCTGACCGAGGAAATTCGCGCCCTGCAGCCCGATCTACCGGTGATTCTCATCACCGGATTCAGCAATCAGATGGATGAGCAGACGATTCAGAGCCTGCAGATCAACGCCTCGTTGTTGAAGCCGTTGTCGCCCTCCGAACTGGCGCGAATCGTTCGGCTCGTTCTGGATCAGCGGGCTGACGCGGCGCAGCGCTGACTCAAGATATCTTGATAAGAGTGCGGCGACACAGCGGATTTTCGGGAACAAACAGAGACGATTCATCCTGGAGAAGGACATGTCGCACATCGCAGACGACACCAACACCTCGCCGTCCTATCAAGCGGAGCTTCTGGCGCAGCAAGTTGAGAGCATCCCGCCGCTTCCGATCATCATCGCCCACGCGCTGGAATTGACGGAGGACGACGATCTGTCGGTATTATCGCTCGCCCACGCGCTGGAAGCCGATCCGGCATTGACGTCGCGCCTGCTGCGAGTGGCGAACTCCGCCTTCTACGGCCTGACGCAGCGCGTGTATACCGTGCGCGACGCGATTCAGATCATCGGATTCGAGGAAGTCCGCTCGCTGGCGCTCACCGCCACCGTGGTCGGTGGTCTGTGGGTGGATGACGAACTGTTCCATCGCCAGCGCTTCTGGCGGCACAGCCTCCGCTGCGGGCTATTTGCGCGCATCATCGCCATTCGGCTGCGCTATTCCAAACCGGAGGTGGTGTTCACCCTCGGCGTTCTCCACGACATCGGCCGTGCCGCCATGATCCGCAACGACGCCGAAGCGTACCGGCGGACGGTTTCGCTGATGAGCGGCGAGGGCGTCGTTCTGTGGAAGGCGGAGCGGCGCGTTTTCGGATTCGACCATGCGGACGTCGGCGCCGCCATGGCCGGGAAATGGAATCTGCCCTCCTCGTTCGTGAGCGGAATTCGCCACCACCACCAGCCGAACGAGCAAGATCCGGACTTTCTGCTGGGACAAATCCTGGCTTTGTCCGATTCCTTGAGTCACGCGGCGTCGCCTGCGGATCGGGGAAACTACATCACCCCGCCGCTGTTTCACGGACTGTGGGATCCGCTCGGGCTGGACGAGGCCACCGTCCGTTCGATTTTCGAGGAGCGGGACTTCATTGAACAGCAAACGCGCTCTCTCTACGAAACGGCGATTCTAAATTAGCGCGAGAGCCATGCCCATACCATCTGCCTCACCACACGGATTGCCGGCCGGTGTACGCATTCGCTCGCGGGCATTCGACAGTTGGAACGTCGAGTTCCGTCTCGACGTGGCTGAGTTGCTCGATCAGCAGACCCTGCTCCATCATTTACGCGAGATCAAGCGGGGTATCGCCCGTCTGCATTCACTCCCGGAAAACAGTCTGATTTTCGACGGCATTCTTCACAAGGAACGTTCCGAGAGTTACGTGGACGTCGTGGTGCGGATCCGAAAGCAGCATTATGAAAAAGGCGCTCCACTCGTGCATTTCAAGGAGGGAATCGGCGAAGACGAAACCCGCTATTCGCACATGACGGCGCTGCTGGATATTTTCTATCTCGACGAATTCGAACGTCCCGTCACCCACGACCGTCTGCTGCAGGCGATCAGGCTGGCCCGCGTGCGCATGGATCTTGTGGATGACGCGATGCTGCTCAGGAAGTTGGAGGATGTCATGACGCAGCAGGGGACAATTCGCAAT